>NZ_WWIA01000296.1 GCF_009870065.1 Streptomyces sp. SID5785
TGCGGGCACCGGCCCGGTATGTGACCTACACGATCGAACGGTGGGCCGACGAGCGGGCCGTCGCCGCGACCGGCGACCGTACCCGGGTCGCGCGCGCCGTCGGCAAGGCGGCGCTCGCCGCCCGACCCGCCGCCGGCCGGCCGCTCGGCGCCGCACTCGGCATCCTGGGCCTCGCCCGGCTCACCGGACGCACCGGCGCCGGTCCGGTCCCGCGGCGGGTCGCCGCACTGCTCGCGCCGCCGCTCGGCCGTCACCCCCTGCTGGCCGCCGCCACCACGGCCCTGCTCGCTGTCGCAGCACTGTCGTCCGCCGAGGCGGCGCGCGACCTGCACCGGCTGCTCGAGTCCGTCGGCATCTAGGGCGTGTCTCGAAAGTGGCGTCGTTCGCCCGCAGGGCGGGCCTCGCGGGGTCTGGTGCGTGCGATCGCAAGGCGCCGGAATGGTCTCGTAGCGGATCCACTAGGGCATTTCGGCAACGCCGCGAGCGTGCGTGCCAGCCCCCGCGAGGCAGACGGCACTTGCGAAACACGCCCCAGTGCCCTGACCGCACAGGTTCACCGGGTAGGGGCGCCTGCGGCAGCAGGAATCGAGCCGGGACTGTGCTACTGCGGGGTGTTCTCCATCGCCCACCTGCGGAAGAGGGTGAGTGCCTCAGTGAGGTTGCCTGGTCCGCATGCAGCGTGGAAGGCCATGTCCGAGGTCCAGGCCAAGACCCAGTTGTTCTTGCTGCGTCTGAGGTCTTGGCGGAGGAAGTCGTGCGCTTCGAGGTCGGTGTCCTCCAGGTCGATGCGGACTGACCAGCCAGGGTTGTCGAGCGTGTCGATCTTGACTCCCCACTCATGCTCCCAGTCCTCGTTGCACTGTGCGGAGTACCAACTCTGCAGCCAGTCCAAGACGTTCTCGACTTCGTTCATGGCACGGGATGCTAAGTCAGTCGCGAGTCCAGGACTGGACGTGGTTGGTTTCAACGTGCCCTGGGAGTCGCGATGGCCGAGCCGGCACGCGTGCGAGGACTGACCGATCAGGAGGGACAACGCCTTCAGCGCCTTCAGCAGATCGTCCGGCGGGGCAGCACCAACGTGGTTCGCTCCCGACGCGCGACGATGCGGCTCGCCTCCTCGTGCGGGAACCGGGTCCTGGTGATCGCCCAACTTGTCCAGGCCGCTCGTCACCGTCTTCGAGGGCCTGGGATACGTCCGTGCGCGCAACGGGTGTCGGGCCAAGCGTCCCCGCACCCGGCTCACGTCGGCCAGCGAAGGCCACGCTGCACTCGAGGAGCATCTCAGCGCGCTGCAGGCGCTCATTGACACAAGCGCGGAGCAGGGCCGGCCACACGATTCCGAGTAACTGTCAATAGTTGCGGATCAGCGGGTCAGATGGCTGCGTGGGCCAATGCTTCGAGCTCTGCGATGGAAGTCAGGGTGGCGTTGAGCGCGCCGTCCGATGCTGGGGCGGTGACCAGGACGACGGTCTGGAATGCGGCGTGTTCCGACGCATAGAGATCGTCTTCCTCGTCGTCTCCAGGGATTGCGTTGGGCTGGATCTCGATGTCGGCGCCCCTTGCCTCGGCCTTGAGGTATTCGCCTCGGAAGTAGCTGTCGTGGTCGGCGAAGGTCAGGTCGAGGAGTGGGGCGATCAGCCCGGCCAGCTCCTCGGCCGTGTGGGTCCTGGTCCCTTAGGTGTCGCAAATGGTCATCGTGAGGCCACCCTAGGCCGCGAGGATCTCGGGGCGTTCGATGAGGCGGCCGCGTACGAAGCGGGCTCCGGCGCGGACGAGGGCGACGAGGTGGGGTGCGTTCACAGCTCGCCAGCAGGCCCGGGCGGACTCGACGAGCTTGAAGACCATCGCGAAGGCGGCAGCTCGGCGGCCGCGTGTTGCTTGTCCTCGGAGGTGCAGATGCCCTGGAGGTCCTTCTTCGCCGCCTACTGGGCCGACTTCGGGAGGCAGTCGAGGCAGTTGGCCGTCTTGTGAACCCAGCACCTTTGGTGGCCGGCTTCGGGGAGCACCGCGCTCATTGCGTTCCCGTGGAGGGCGCGTTCGCTGAACGCCCTGTGGTCGGCCTGCCACTGGGCGGTCAGCCGGGTGACGGTGGCCGAGGACAGGGCGGCCGAGGACCCGAGGAACTGCTCGACCGTGGGTATGAAGTCGCCCGACGACAGGCCGTGCAGGTAGAGCAGCGGCAGCACCTCGCCGATCTTCAGTGACTTGCGGCACCACGGCAGCAGGATCGCCGACGCGAAGCGCTACCGGCTCGATCAGAGCCACATTCGCGGGCAGCACCCCGTCCAGAGACCTTGGCATCCCACCCCGCGTGGTGAGCGATGAACACACGAGGGGTTGGCTCCTGCATGCCCGAGGACGAGCGTCAAACGCCCTTCAGCACACGATCAAGTGCCGCCCGCCCCACCGGTCCCCAGTGCGGCTTGCCGCCGGGCAGGCCTCGATCTCCGTTCTGCCCCATGAGCATCAGGAAGAGGCTCTTCAGGGCGGCCAGCCCGCGGGCGCGCTGAATCGCCGCCTCGTCTGCCTGCGCGTACATCTCGAAGAAGCGTGAGGCCGTGCCCGCCGGCAACAGCACCCATGCGGCGGCGAGGTCCCACGCTGGGTCGCCGGCGAACAAGTCGCCGAAGTCGATGATGCCCGAGAGCGTTCCGTCCGTGACAACGACGTTCGCGGGATGGAGGTCGCCGTGCACCCACACCCGCGGCCCCTCCCACGCGCGGGCCGCAACGGCGTCTTCCCAGACGGCCCGGACATCGGCAGCAACGTCGTCATGGGCAACGGCCTGGAAGAAGTTCTCGAAGCCGTCCGAGCAGTCCCTGGGATGGCCACCGCGATCCGTAGCGATCGGCGCCTCGGCGGGCGCCTTCACATGGAGTGCCCGCAGGAAGCCCGCCAGCGTGTCGGCCGCGTCGTCGCCGCGGCTGATGGAGCCATGGTCCAGTGGCTCGCCGGGCACCCAGCTCATCACGGTCCAGTGCTTGGGGAAGCGCTCGGACGGTTCGCCGAACCGCACCGGGGTCGGCACCGGGAGCGGCAGGCGCGGGGCCAGCACAGGGAGCCAACGCCGCTCCTTGAGCTGGAACTCCGGGGTGGGGTCCACCCGCTGCATACGCACGGCCAGTTCGTCCCCGAGGCGCCACATCTGGTTGCCCCAGCCGCCCGCCACCTCACGGATGGTCAGCCCTGCGAGGTCTGGGTGCTGCTCCTGCAGCAGGTCGCGGACCAGGTCTGCGGTGATCTCGATCTCGGCGTCGGTCATGCGAAGTCACCGTACCAAGGTGGCAGGCGGAGCGGGCTCTCGCTCTCGCTCTCCGGAGCATCCCCCTGTGGTCGCCCCTCGGGCATCGCCGATTCGGATTCAGAGAGCTCGTGGCAACGGCTGCGGCCGTTCCAGCCTATGGGTACCGGTCGGTGCGGGCCGTGGCAGGACCAGCGTCAGGCTGTCGACAGCATCCTGTTCCATGGATTCCACCATCGTGCGCGCGCACAAGAACACCGCCGGCGCCCGCAGCGCCCCGCCGCCCGCATCAGAACAGGGGGCGCCGCGGCAGGCCAACGGGACGAAAGGGTGTGGCAGAACCTGCGCGGCCACCTGGTGGAGGTGGCGGACCGGGTGAGTGAGCACCTGGGCCGCCCGCGCGGCCGCCAACGCAGGGCGCCGCTGCCAGGAACCAACCGTGTGCGTCGGTGGAGGGACCAGGCGCTCGCGGTGCGGATCAGTGTCGCGGCCTTGAGTGAGGCGCCTACTCCGTCGGCGACCAGGGAGCAGAGCGCAAGTGTGCGACGCTCCGCCGGTCACGAAGCTCTGAGGGGCTGTCAGCTGCCTTACCCATCGCGACCATGGAGACGATCGACCAACCCGGGTTCGGGTCCAGCTCCTTGGTGAGACCCTCCAGGTCGAACGCCCGGAACTGGTGCGCGGCGAGTCCCATGGCCTGGGCCTGAACAGTCATGTGAGCGACAGCCTGGCCGAGGTCGTAGTCCGCGAACTCGGAGTACATCTGTTGGGTGTCATCGACGTATCGGCGCGTCAGCGTGACGACGAGCAGGCTCGCATCCGTGGCCCAGCGGGCCGAGCTCGGTGCAAGGTGAGGGAGCACCCGATCATGGTCCGGCTCGCCGGGCCTCGCAATGAAGAAGCCCCACGGCTGGGAGTTCCCTGCCGACGGTGTCCACCGCGCGGCCTCCAGCAGCAGTTCCAGGGCCTGGTCGTCGACCAGAGCCGACGGATCGAAGCGATGGGGGCTGAAACGCCCGGCAAGCAGTGGGTGTATGCCGCTGGGCGGCTCCTGAGGGTGGTGCATGCTTCGCTGCAACCGGCGACCGTGAGCGCATATTCCGGCCGGTGCAGGCACAGACAACGGCCATGCCGGATGACCTGCCGGGACGAAGATCAATGTGGGGAATCGATCGCACACATTGATCACGTGTCGAAACGGCACCCTAGTGCCGCGTCAGACAACGTTCGCGTGTGCGTCGTCCCGTGGGGCTCGGGTGGCTGCCGCCAGCTGGTCGGCGATCTCTTCGGCGGTCAGCACGAGTGCGAAGCCCTTGCGGAGGACCGCGAGTTCGGGTTCCTGTCGGGACTCGTCGTCGGTGGCCGTGACGTCGGATCCGAAGACGACCTGGTAGCCACGTTCGTACGCCTGGCGAGCGGTGGTGCCGCAGCAGTAGTTCGTGAGCGTGCCCGTGACGATGACCGTGTCGCGGTCGAGGTTGCGCAACATCGTGTCGAGTGGGGTGTCGTAGAACGCCCCATAAGAGGGCTTGCGGATCAGGGCCTCATCGGAACGGCGTCCCATCGGGGCCCACACTTCGGCAGGGCGGCCGGGCCGGTGCCACCCGGTGTCGTCATGCGGGAGGAACCGGAGGGAGTGCGGCCGGTCCAGTCCGAGATGCGTGTTGTCGAAGATGGTCCAGATCACCGGGATCGAGGCGTCCCGGCACTCTTCGACCAGTCGCCGCAGCCGGGGCGCCATGCGAGTTGCCGCCGGCACCCAGTAGGGACTCCAGCCGGGCCGAACGAACTCGTCCTGCATGTCGATCACCAGCAGCGCCGCCCGTTCAGGACGTATCTCGAACGATGCCCGGCCATGCTCGTAGGCGTTGCGTGCCCGTGCGGTCACCCACTCCTCGGTGTAAGCCATCCCCGCCCCTATCTCGATTCGAGGTACCTCGCTTCGATGTGTGAGAGTAGCAGCATGCTCGAACTCGCAATCCTGGGATTCCTGGCCGAAGGGCCGCTGCACGGCTATCAACTGCGCCAGCACATAGCGCACTTGTCCGGTCACGTCCGACCGGTCAGCGACGGCAGCCTCTACCCGGCAATCAACCGACTCGTCAACGCCGGGCTGCTGGACCGCAAGGCCGAGCCGGGCGCCTCTGCTGCCCAGCGGCACACGCTGAGCCTGACCGCCGCCGGACGCACCGAGCTCTTGCGTCGGCTGCGACACGCCGACGGCCTGGACATCAGTGACAGCACCCGGTACTTCACGATCCTGGCGTTTCTCTCCCAGCTCCCCGACCTTGCCGATCAGCACAGAGTGCTGCGTCGGCGACTGGAATTCCTGGAACAGCCTGCGAGCTTCTTCCACGATGGTGACCGCCCACTGGGCGCCGACGACACCGACGACCCCTACCGTCGCGGGATGCTCACCATCGCCCGCGCCACCAGCCGCGCGGAACGTTCCTGGCTCCAGGAGGCGTTGGCCTGAGACGGTGTCCCATGTGGCTAGCCAAGCGAGTCGCTTGTAGCAGCACGGTGCGGCGGCACGTCCGCGCGTCGCCAGGCATTTCCGTCGGCGTTCGTATCGGTGGTTGAGTCGGCGGTAGCCGGTCAGCCAGGACGTGTTCATGCGACGACCCATCGACTGCGCCCTGTCCGTTCGCTGGACCCGTCTCTCGTGCGGGCCAAGGCTTCTTGTGCGCTACGGGCGACCCGAAGGCCCCGCACAGGACCCTGCTCGCTGCTCGCTGCTCGCTACTCGCTACTCGCTACTCGCGACCAGCCGACAACACTGGCCAGTGCGGCTCACTTGGCGTTCGCTCGGCTCATGTAGGCAATCGCTCGCCGCCGGATCTCCGGATTCTCCAGTGCATTGCCGTGGCCGATGCCGTGGGTGACCACGTGGAGTGTCTTGGCACCAAACTGCCGGGCCACGGCGTCTGCCCACGCCATTGGTGTTGCAGGATCGAGCGTGTTGCTGATGAGCATGACGGGATGAGCGCTGCGAGAGGTGGCGGGGGTGTCAGAGCCGGGGGCCGGAGCTGCGGCCCCGACGCACAACGCGGTATACGCGGTGGCGTTGGTGGAGTAGCCGATGGAGGGGGCAGCCTTCTCCGTGGTGACCAAGTCGTCGTGGGCGTCCTGTGCGCTTTTCACTCCCAGGTTGAAGCTGGAGCAGACGATGGGGTCCGCGTAGGGGAACCGCTGCGGGAGCTCGTCATCTGCTGAGGGATCTGCGCCGTCCTGAGTCGGATTCTGACCCCGGGACAGGTCGTTCAGGCCCTTGGCCGCCTGGGCGAATTGATTGTTTCCGCTGGCGGTCTGCACGTACTGGGTCACGGCTGCCGGGGACCATGGCCGGCCGAACATGCTGCCCGGGATCCTGCCGGCAGCCGCGTTCTTCTGGGCCCGCTTGAGTACGTTGGCGACGTTCGTCCCGTGCAGGGCGCAGGACGTGTCTGTGGTGCACCAGCGGAGGAACCTGTCGTGGACGGCTTCGCTGCTGGCCGCGGCTGTGGTGATGAACGCACGGCGGGTGAGGGCCGGGTTCATCACGCCTTCCAGGAGCGATCCGTTGACATGCTCTCCGAACAGTCCCAGGTACCGCTCAGCAGTCAGGGTGCCCCACGAGAGGGCATAAAGGTTGATCTTCTTCATCCCCAGAGCGATGCGGAGTGTTTCAGCATCTTTGGCGTCACTGAAGGCGTCCAGATGACTCTTGAGCTCTCCCGGGTCGGTGGAGCATTTCGCCCAGAGGATCTTCTGATTCGCTTGCAGGGCACTGAACTCGTCCCTCTTGACCGGTGGGACAAGGGGCGTCTTGAGGACGTTCGAGGTGGGACACGTCAGCTGCCCGCTGCTGCCGGTTCCGCGAGGATCCAGTGCTACCAGATCGTAGTCCGGAAACATGTCACGCAGTGCTCCGAAGCCCATGTCACCGCGCTCGCCGGGACCTGGTGGAAAATTGAGGATCGTTCCTTTGCTCTTCGTCCGGCCCTCGGCCGTCCACCGGTAGATCCGAAGGTCGACTTTTCGAGAGTTGCTTTTCGCCCAGTCGACCGGCACAGCCAGACGGCCGCAGGTGACTCCCCCGGCGATGTCTTTCTCGCTGCATTCCTCCCAGCGGATCTCCTGCCGCCCGACCCGGGCGACGTCCGACCGGTGGTTCGCCAACAGCGTTCCGGATTGTGCGTTACGGCCAGGTTCCCCACAGCTCGCAAGCCCAAGACAACTCCCTGCGAGCGTGAGCGTCAACACCATGAAGCGACGGAACACGGCCAATCTCTCCGTTCAAATATCTCGAGCCAAGAAACCTGCTGCCGACGGCCTGACAGGTGGCGTACCCATGCAGGTGCACAGTGTTACTCGTATTGTTGTTCATGCGTGCCCGCCACACGCCGTTCTCCTTGTCTCGGTACCTGAAGACGACCGCACCGCATTTCTCAGCCCCATCAGAGATCCGCAGAGATCCGCAGAGATCCGTGAATACCCGGCACCGATCACCTCGGTTCAGTCGGGACACCCGGGACTCGCATCGGCCCGTTCAGGTCGGGGCGACCTCAGCCCTGACCGGACTCATCAAGCCGTCTGCCACGGACTGTCAGTGCGGTCCAACGTCGACACCCTCGCGAGGACCTGCTCGCGACGGCACAACTTGCTCACCAGCTGCTCCACCATCAGCTCACGGCACCAACACCCTGACCCGCAACACCAGGTCGTCGATGATCCGATATCGGCCGCCGACTTGGAGACGCATAAGGCCCTGACGTGGCACGATCTAAAGTCGGCGTATTATCTGACGATCCGTTAGCTCATATGCCTAGCATCCCACCCATGAAGAGAGCCACAGCCACCAGAGCAGCAGCGATCGGGCTGCTTGCAGGTCTCACAGCCACCAATGTCGCGATTGCCGACGCTTATGCGGCCAGCGCACCCGGAAAGGTCGTGTCCCGCATCGGGCAGAACGCCCGCTCCAAGGCGACCACCGCGTCAACCGTCACCGGTTTTTACCGCAGCGGTGCCCGGGTGCAGCTTGAATGCAAAGCCACAGGGCAGAACGTCAACGGCAACAGCACGTGGTACAAGACCCCGAAGGGCTGGCTCAGCGCCCGCTACACAAAGAACCTCGCACCGGTAGCGGCCTGCTCCAACAATAGCGGTGGCAAGGTCGGTCCCCCCGGGCCTCCCGGACCTCCTGGGCCCAAGGGAGACAAGGGCGACCAGGGACCCAAGGGTGACGCCGGACCCAAGGGGCCCCAGGGCGAACAAGGGGAAGCGGGACCGCAGGGGCCCGCGGGCGAGCCCGGGAAGGCCGGCCCGGAGGGGCCCGCAGGCCCCAAGGGGGACAAGGGAGACAAGGGGGACAAGGGGGACAAGGGTGAACCTGGCAAGGACGGCACCAGCACCAATGGCGTCAAGGGCGACAAGGGCGAGCCTGGAAAGAGCGGTCCCCAGGGCCCCAAGGGAGACCCTGGCGTAGCCGGTCCTCAGGGCGACGCCGGCAAGGCTGGGCCAGCCGGGCCGAAAGGCGACAAGGGCGAGAAGGGCGAGCCCGGTAAGGACGGGACGAGCACCAACGGCGTGAAGGGCGACAAGGGAGACAAGGGAGAGCCCGGCGCCGCCGGCCCCAAGGGAGACACCGGAGCCACAGGCCCGGCAGGACCCAAGGGTGACAAGGGGGACGCGGGCGCCACCGGGCCCCAGGGTCCGAAGGGCGACGCCGGAACGGCGGGCGCCAAGGGAGACACCGGCAACGCCGGGCCTGCCGGGCCTGCCGGGCCCAAGGGTGACAAGGGAGAGAAGGGTGACGCGGCACAGGTCGACGTCATCGACGTGTCCGGCCAGGAAGGCGGAGCGGTCCCCGGGACACGACTCGTGCTCACCGCACAGTGCCCCGAGAACTCCAAGGTCGTAGACCGCTACATCGAAGGATCCGGAGGCAATGACAACGTCTCCTGGACATCCAAGAACATCGGCGACAACACCGTCGAGTTCTCCGTGACCAACAGCGGCCCCAACGCGCACGCCGTGCGCGCACACGTCACCTGCCTCGTGCCGGTCAACTAGAGACCGCCGAAAGACGAGCCCCCGGCGAGATGGCCGGGGGCCTTCGTCATGCAATGGGCTTGCTGCAGCCCAGAGTTACTCCGCCTCAGTTCACTGGGTGACCACGACGTCTCCGTGACCCGCGGTCGGTCGGCTGAGCGCAGGAGAGGCGCGTCGGGCGGCGGTCAGCTGCTGCACGTGCCGAGGTCGGCCCAGCCCGGCTTGTACCGCTCGGGCCAGTGCGGCAGGTCGTAGGCGTTGTCACCGTTCCGGCCGGCGTCCGCGTCACGTCCGTGGAACACGGTGGGAAAGCGGGCGACCTGACCGTCGCCCTGCGTCTGGAAGACCGACAGTTCGGCCGTGCCGTCATGGTCCGTGTCCGAGGCCCGTAGCCTGTAGACGAACAGATTCCCGGCCAGCTTGATCGAGCTGACTTCCTCGCCCTTCAGGTCCTGACCGAGCGGCCCCCACACCACCTCATGGACCTTCTGGGCATCGCCTGCCGGGTCATCGACCGCGTCCGGGGTGCCGGCCGCGACTGCCATGTCGAGGTGGCCGTCGCCGTCGAAGTCCCCGAACGTCACAGCACTCTGCAAGCCCTTCGGAGCCCGCACGGCACCGGGCTTGACCGTCGGGCCGTCGTGGAACGCGACGGTGGTGCGGCTGCTGTCGCGCCCGGGGTCGGTGACCGTGTCCGTGCGGCCGTCGCCGTCGACATCAGCACGCAGAACGGTTCCGCCGTCTGTCGCGCACGGGCGCTCGGCGGCCGCGCCTGCCGTGTCGTCGGAGGAACCACCGCCGCAACCCGCCAGCAGCACCGCCGACGCGAACGCCGCCAGGGCCGCGGACGTACGCAGGGTCCGAGACTGATCCATGAGTGCTCTGCTTTCGTCGTGGTCGCATCATCCCTATCAGTCGGCACCACCTGCCCGTGCGCTGGGTGGCCGCACCGCGGGCGGAGGCTGTGATGCCGGAGCCCATGAAACGCAGAATGGTATACAAAGGGGCCGCGGGCAGGGCAGATCGGCGGCCGCCATGCCCTACCACCGCCCCCGAAGGGCAGTTGCAGGCACCCCAGTCGCGCACGGCACCCCGAGTGCGGGCGGCTGACGCAGCAGCGCGCGCCGGGTATACCAAATAGGGAATCTGATTTCCGGCAATCAGGTATCTACCTGGGCGAAGCACGCAAGGGGCCTCTTGAACTGGCTCGTCGTTGCCTTCAATAATGCGCCGCGCAGGCATCCTCTGGCGCTGCGGCGCCGTCGTCGGCTTCACCCATGCACGGCTCGCACCCGGACGGGTGCGTGAGACGCGTGCGGTGGGGCGACTTGGCTCTCTGA
>NZ_WWIA01000297.1 GCF_009870065.1 Streptomyces sp. SID5785
CGGCCGCCCTCGCTCTCCCCCTGACCCTGCCCGCCCCCGCCGCCGCGGCCCCCGCCGCCGAGGCCGTGCCCGGCAGCACGCAGTCGCTGCCGCTGACCCCGCTCGGCACCGACCGTTCGACAGCCGCCGCGCGTCAGCAGGGTCTGCCGCAGCGCGACGTCCGCCCGTTCTCGCTGGTCGGCGTCGTCTGGAACGACCCGGCCGTCGCGCTGAACGGACACGTCGAGGTCCGTACCCGTACGACCGGGACCACCACCTGGTCCCGCTGGCAGGACCTCGAGACCCACAACGACGACGCCCCGGACCCGGGCACCGCCGAGTCCTCCGGCCGCACCCTGCGCGGCTCGACGGCCCCGCTGTGGGTCGGCGACTCGGACGGCGTCGAGGTGCGGGTGGAGGCCGGCACCCCCGCCGGGGCCGACCGCGGTACCGAGTCCCAGCCCCTCCCCGAGGGCCTGCGGCTCGAACTCGTGGACCCGGGTGAGGAACCCGCGGCGCAGGGCGCCCCGGCCGACGGCCCCCGTACCGCGAACCTCACCGCCGAGACCGCCGCCGCCTCCGCCGTGAACGCCCAGCTCGCCCCGCTCGGCGCCGCAGAGATCCCCGCCCTCTCGCGCCGGCAGACCCAGGACGCGCTGACCGCCGCCCGCGGGGGAGAGCCGGACCGGGCGCAGGCCGGCCCGTACATCGGCCCGCGCCCGCGCATCGTCACCCGCAAGGGCTGGGGCGCGGACGAGAAGCTGCGCGAGAGCCAGTTCCTGTACACGGACACGGTGAAGGCCGCGTTCGTCCACCACAGCGCGTCGGGCAACAACTACCGCTGCTCGCAGGCGCCTTCCGTCATTCGCAGTATCTACCGCTACCACGTCAAGAGCAGCGGCTGGCGTGACATCGGCTACAACTTCCTCGTCGACAAGTGCGGCACCATCTACGAGGGCCGGGCGGGCGGCGTCGCGAAGCCCGTCATGGGCGCCCACACCCTCGGCTTCAACTCCGACACCATGGGCGTCGCCGTGCTGGGCTCCTTCGGCAGCTCGAACCCGCCGGCGGCCGCCGTGAAGGCCATCTCACAGCTGACGGCGTGGAAGCTCGGCCTGTTCGGCGCGGACCCCAGCGGCTCGACGAACCTCGTCTCGGCCGGTGGAAATCTGTACGAGAAGGGTAAAAGCGTCCGGCTGAAGGTAATCTCCGGCCACCGGGACGGCTTCGCAACCGAATGCCCGGGAGAACGTCTCTACAACCAGCTCGGTACGGCCCGCACCACATCGGCGCAGCTCCAGGGGCGCTGACACGCAGACGCCGGCCGTCTCCCGGGCACCTCGCACGGTCTGCATACACTGGCCGGCCGAAAGACAGTTCGGCCGGCCCCAGCAGGAAGCAGAGACGACAGGTGACAGAAGCGATCCTCCTGGTCGGCGGCAAGGGCACCAGACTGCGCCCACTCACGGTGAACACGCCGAAACCGATGGTTCCCGCGGCCGGTGTCCCGTTCCTCACCCACCAGCTCGCCCGCGCGAAAGCGGCCGGGGTCGACCACATCGTGCTGGCCACCTCCTACCTGGCCGAGGTCTTCGAGCCGTACTTCGGTGACGGCTCGCGGCTCGGCCTCCATCTCGAGTACGTGACCGAAGCCGAGCCCCTCGGCACCGGCGGCGCCATCCGCAACGTGGCCTCCCGGCTGCGTTCCGGCCCCGACGACCCGGTCCTGATCTTCAACGGCGACATCCTCACCGGCCTCGACATCGGCGCCCTCGTCCACGAGCACGAGTCGACCGGCGCCGACGTCTCCCTGCATCTGTCGCGGGTCGAGGACCCGCGCGCGTTCGGGCTCGTCCCGACGGACGGCACCGGGCGCGTCACGGCCTTCCTGGAGAAGCCGCAGACCCCCGAGGAGATCGTCACCGACCAGATCAACGCGGGCGCGTACGTCTTCCGCCGCTCGGTCATCGACACGATCCCGGTGGGCCGGCCCGTCTCGGTCGAGCGGGAGACGTTCCCCGGCCTCCTCTCCGCCGGGGCCCACCTCCAGGGCATGGTCGACTCCACGTACTGGCTGGACCTCGGCACGCCGCAGGCGTTCGTACGCGGCTCCGCCGACCTGGTCATGGGCCGCGCCCCGTCCCCGGCCGTGCCCGGGCGCCGAGGCGACCGGCTGGTCCTGGCCACCGCCGAGGTCGCCGCGGACGCCAAGCTCACCGGCGGCACGGTGATCGGGGAGCACGCGCGCGTGGGCGAGGGCGCCCGGATCTCCGGCTCCGCCGTCCTGGACGGCGCGGTGATCGAACCGGGCGCCGTGATCACCGACTCGCTGATCGGCCGCGGCGCCCGGGTCGGCGCCCGCACGGTCCTCACCGGGGCGGTCGTCGGCGACGGCGCCCACGTGGGCGCGGACAACGAGCTGCGGGACGGCGTCCGCGTCTGGTGCGACGCCCACCTCCCGGACGCCGCGATCCGCTTCTCGTCCGACGAGTAGCCCGCTTCTCGTGGGGCGAGTGGCCCGCTTCTCCTCGGACGGATAGCCCCGCTCTCGTCGGGCGAGTGGCTCGCTTCTCCTCGGACGAGTGGCCTGCTTCTCCTCGGGCGAGTGGCTCCGCCCCTCCCTCGTCCCCGGCCCGCCCGGCGGGTGTGCACTCCGGGGCACCGGCCGCCCCCGCGCCGACCGGTGCGCCCCCGGCGCCGCCGTCCGCCGGGCTACCCTCGTCGGATGGCCGGCCGCCGATACGCCCCCCGCACCGCACCCCCGCAGACCCGCACCACGGTCCGCGGCGGTGAGACCCGCGTGCCCCGGCCCGGGCGCGCGGCGGGCGCCGGGCCCGAGGCGGCGGTCACCCGCACCTACACGCCGCCCGCCCCGCTCCATCTGGGGCTCACCCTCGGGCCGCTGCGCCGCGGGCCGGCCGACCCCGCCTTCCGCGTGACGCCGGACGGCTCGGTGTGGCGGGTGAGCCGCACCCCGCTGGGCCCCGCGACGCTGCGCGTCACCCAGCGGGCCGAGGACCGGGTCGAGGCAAGCGCCTGGGGGCCGGGGGCGCCCTGGTTCCTGGAACAACTTCCGGCGCTGCTCGGCGAGTTGGACGACCCGGCGCCGTTCGAGCCGCGACACCGGCTGGTCGCCCACACGGCCCGCCGCCGCCCCGGGCTGCGCCTGACCCGCACCGGACTGGTCCTGGAGTCGCTGATCCCGTCCGTCCTGGAGCAGAAGGTCACGACGGACGAGGCCTACCGGGCCTGGCGCCTGCTCCTGACCCGGTACGGCGTGCCGGCCCCGGGCCCGGCCGGAGCGGAGCTGCGGATGCGGGTGTTCCCCGAGCCGCGTGCCTGGTCGCTGATCCCGTCCTGGGAATGGCACCGGGCGGGCGTCGACAACAAACGCGCCTCCACGATCCTGCGCGCCGTGCAGGTGGCGCGGCGCCTGGAGGAGGCGGCGCACATGGACCCGCCCGCGGCCCGCGCCCGTCTCGAACTCGTCCCGGGCATCGGCCCGTGGACCTCCGCCGAGACGGTCCAGCGCACGAACGGCGCCCCCGACGAGGTCACCACCGGCGATCTGCACCTGCCGGGCATCATCGGCCACGCCCTCGCCGGACACCGTGACGCGACCGACGACGACATGCTCGAACTGCTCGCCCCGTACGCGGGCCAGCGCCACCGCGCGGCCCGCCTGATCCTGCTCAGCGGGGTGTCACCGGCCCGTCGGCAACCCAAGATGCGGCGCGTGAACATCGCGGAGTGGTGACCGGCGCCGCAAGGTGACCCGGCGCGGCGCGCGCCATGGTGCTCCCGCCGGGGTCTTCGCCCCCGGCGGCGGTCAGCGCACCTCGACGAAGTCCGTCACCTCGCGCGGCGGTCGCGCGGCAGGCGGCCCGGCCGGGTGCCCGACCGCGACGGCCCCCATGGGGTCCCAGTCCCCGGGCAGCCCGAGCACGCCGCGCACGACGTCCCGGCAGAACATGGTCGACGACACCCAGGCGGAGCCGAGCCGCTCCCCGGCGAGCGCCACCAGGAAGTTCTGCACCCCGGCCCCGGTCGCGACGACGAACATCTCGCGCTCGGCCGCGTCCCGCCGCCCGTCCCCGTAGGTGTGCGCGCCGTCCGTCACCAGGCAGGGCACCACCAGGTACGGCGCGCGGCGCAGGACGTCGCCCCGGCGCACGCGTTTGGCGATCGACTCCTCGCTCTTGCCGTCCCGGCGCAGGTCCGCGATCCACGCGTCCCGCATCGCGTCGAGCAGCTTCGTGCGCGACCCGGGGGATTCGAGCAGCACGAACCGCCACGGCGTCGTGTGGTGCGGCGCGGGCGCCGTCACGGCCGCGGCGACGGCCCGGCGCACTGCGTCCGGATCGACGGGCTCGTCCGTGAAGGACCGCACCGTGCGGCGCTGCGTCACCGCTTCCCGTACGGCTTCCGAGGTACCGAGACGGAACATGTCGTCGCGAGCTTCGCGCACCAACTGCCGTGCGGTGGCGCCCCGTTCGCCTCGCTCGCCCCGCTCGCCGGTGAGGTCGGGAAGCCCGCGGACGACGGCGACGGGCAGCCCGCCGGACTTGCCCTTGACGAGGTCGCCGGCCGCGGCGAGTTCGTCGGCGGTGGCCACGACGGTCGCGCTCAGCGGATTGCCGTGCGCGTCCGTGCCGCCGCGGAGATCGTCGAGCACCTGGACGCCGGCGGCGCCGATGGCGACGTCGGTCAGCCCGTTCCTCCAGGGGCGGCCGAAGGTGTCCGTGACGACGACGCCGACGTCCACGCCGAGCGTGGCGCGCACGCCGTCGCGGATCGCGGCGGCCGAGGCGTCCGGGTCCTCGGGCAGCAGGAGCACGGTGCCCGCCGGGGTGTTCGACGCGTCGACACCGGCCGCGGCCATGACCAGGCCCAGCCGGTTCTCGACGATGCGCAGCGGGCCGCGGCGGGCCACGACGCGCACCGTCTCCGCGTCGATCGCGGCCTCACGGTCGTCGGCCCGCACGACCCGGCCCTCGGCCTTGCTGACGATCTTCGAGGTGACCAGGAGGACGTCCCCGTCGGCGAGGTCCGGCTCGGCGGCGACGATCAGCGCGGCCAGGTCGTCCCCCGCGGCGACCTCGGGGATGCCGGGGACCGCCCAGGCGCGGAAGGAGGGCGCGTCGGTCACGGGATCCGGACCTCCTCGGCGAGGGCGAGCGCGGCGCGTGCCATGGCGGCGGCCGCGGTGCCCTCCGCGGGGTCGGTCATCATCAGCGGGACGGCCCGGCAGCGGATGCCGGCCGCCTCGACGCGCTCCACGGCCCCCTCGTCCACGGTGTCCACGAGCCACCCGTCGAGCAGCCCCGACCCGTAGTGCTCGGCGACGGCCGCCGCGCTGGACTCGACGCCGACCGCGGCGAGCACTTTGTCGGCCATGCCGCGCACCGGCGCGTCCCCGACGATGGGGGAGAGCCCGACGACGGGCACCCCGGCCTCGGCGATGGCCTCCCGGATGCCGGGCACCGCGAGGATCGTGCCGATGCTGACGACGGGGTTGGACGGCGGGAAGAGGATGACGTCGGCCGCGGAGATCGCCTCGAGGACGCCGGGCGCGGGCGTCGCCTGCTCGGCGCCGACCGGCACGATCGCGTGCGCGTCCACGGAGGCGCGCAGCTTCACCCAGTACTCCTGGAAGTGCACGGCGCGGCGCTCGCCGTCGAGCGTGACGGCGACGTGCGTCTCGACGCGGTCGTCCGACATGGGGATGAGGCGGACGCCGGGCTTCCAGCGCTCGCAGAGCGCCTCGGTGACCGCGCTGAGCGGGTAGCCGGCGGCCAGCATCTGCGTGCGCACGATGTGGGTCGCGAAGTCCCGGTCGCCGAGCCCGAACCACTCGGGCCCGGCTCCGTACGCCGCGAGTTCCTCCTTGACGCGGTGCGTCTCGTCGGTCCGCCCCCAGCCCTGCTCCTCGTCGATGCCGCCGCCCAGGGTGTACATCACCGTGTCGAGGTCGGGACAGACCTTGAGCCCGAAGAGGTGGATGTCGTCCCCGGTGTTGCCGATGACCGTGATGTCCGCGTCCGGGGCCGCCTGCTGGAGACCACGAAGGAACCGGGCACCACCGATGCCA
>NZ_WWIA01000298.1 GCF_009870065.1 Streptomyces sp. SID5785
CCGATGGTGAGCACCGGGTTCAGCGAGGTCATCGGCTCCTGGAAGATCATGGAGAGCCGGCGGCCGCGCAGGCTGCGCCAGGTGCGTTCGCTCGCTCCGACGAGTTCCTGCCCGTCGAGGGTGACGGAGCCGCCGACGCGGGCGGTGGGCGGCAGCAGGCCCATCACGGCCATCGACGTGACGGACTTGCCGCAGCCGGACTCGCCGACGACGGCGAGGACCTCGCCGGGGTACAGGTCGTAGGAGACGCCGTCGACGGCGTGGACGGTGGAGTCCGGGCCGTGGAAGGCGACGGTCAGGTCGCGGACGCTGAGGACCGGACCGGCCGGGGTCTGGGTGGCGGTCACCGGGAGCCTCCACGGGGGTCGAGGATGTCGCGGACGCCGTCGCCGAGGAGGTTGAACGCCAGGGTGGCCACGACGATGACGAGGCCGGGGAAGACGGCCATCCAGGGGGCGTCGGCGATGAACGGCTGGGCGCTGGACAGCATCACGCCGAGCGACGGGGACGGGGGCTGCACGCCGAGGCCGAGGAAGCTGAGCACGGCCTCGCCGATGATCGCCGACGGGATGCCGACGGTCGCCTGCACGATGAGCGCGGAGGTCGCGTTCGGCAGGATGTGGCGGAAGAGGATCGTGCCGTTGCCCGCGCCGTTGGCGATGGCGGCGCCCACGTAGTCGAGGTGCTTGAGGCGCAGGGTCTCGGCGCGGGTGATGCGCACGATCGCCGGGATCTGCGAGATGCCGATGGCGATCGTGGCGTTCTTGAGGGACGGGCCGAGGACGGCGGCGAGGCCGACGGCCAGGACCAGGAAGGGGAACGCGAGCATCGTGTCGGTCAGCCGGGACACGACGGTGTCGGCGAACTTGCCGAAGTAGCCGGCGAGCAGGCCGAGCGGTACGGCGACGACGAAGGCCAGCACGACGGCGAGCACGCCGACCTGCATGGACGCGGTGACGCCGACCAGGACCCGGGAGAGCTGGTCGCGGCCGAGGTCGTCGGTGCCGAGCCAGTGCGACCAGCCGGGTGCGGCGAGCGCGTTGTCGAAGTCGGGCTGCGCCGGGTCGTAGGGGGTGAGGACGCCCGACAGGAGGGCGACGAGGACGAACAGTGCGGCGAGCACGGTGCCGGTGAGGGCGAGCCGGTTGCGGCGCAGCCGGCGCCACAGGTCGGCGGCGCGGCCGCGGGTGCGTTCGGGCGCGGGGGCGCCGTCCGCCGCAGCGGGCGCGGCGGCGGTGTCGAGGGCCGTCATCGGGAGCCTCCCAGCCGGATGCGGGGGTCGACGACCGAGTAGAGGAGGTCGACGAGCAGGTTGATCAGGATGTAGGCGGCGGAGGTGAAGAGCACGACGCCCTGGACCATGGCGTAGTCGCGGGTGAACACGGCGTCGATGGTGAGCTTGCCGAAGCCGGGCAGGACGAAGACCTGTTCGGTGACGACGGCGCCCGAGATCAGCTGGCCGAGTTGCAGACCGAGCACGGTGATGACGGTGACGAGCGAGTTGCGCAGGGCGTGCGAGCCGATGACGGCGCGCGAGGAGAGGCCCTTGGCGCGGGCGGTGCGCACGTAGTCCGAGGACATGGCGTCGAGCATCGCGGCGCGGGTCTGGCGCATCACGACGGCGGCGAGGCCGGAGCCGAGCACGATCGCGGGGAGCACGAGGCGGCGCAGGTTCTCCACCGGGTCCTGGCCGAAGGGGACGAACCCGGAGGCGGCGAAGACGGGCATCGCGATGGCGAAGGCGAGGACCAGGAGCATGCCGAGCCAGAACGTCGGGACGGACATGCCGAGCAGGGCGATCGCGTTGGCCAGCCACTCCTCGGGCTTGCCGCGGCGCACGGCGGCGACGATGCCGGCGCCGATGCCGAGGACGACCGCCAGGAGCAGGGCGAGGGCGGCGAGTTCGAGGGTGATGGGCAGCGCGTCGAGGATCGAGTCGAGCACGGGGAGGCCGCTGCGTGCGGAGGTGCCGAAGTCGCCGGTGACGGCGTGCCGGAGGTAGTTCCAGTACTGGACGACGATGTTGTCGTTCAGTCCGTACTCCTCGCGGATGGCGGCGAGCATCTCCGGCGACGACTGCTCGCCGGCCATGGCCTGGGCGGTGTCGCCGGGCATGGCGCGCACGCCGGCGAAGACCGTGATCGAGACCAGGACGAGGGTGAGCAGGGCCTGTCCGACGCGGCGGGCGCCGTAGGAGGTGAGGAAGCGGCGGACGGCTGTCATCACTGGTCACCGCCCTTGAGGTAGCCGGCGCTCTTCATGCGGATGAGGCCGTCGCCGGAGAGGGCGATGCCGCTGATGTCCTGTGCGGCGACCGCGTAGTTGATGTTGCGGTAGGTGTAGATCACCGCGTGCCTGCGGTTGATGACGGTGGTGAGCTCGCGGTAGATCTTCTTGCGCTCGGCCGTGTCGGACGTGGAGCGGCCCGCGGCGATGAGGCGGTCGATCTCGGGGTCGGAGAGCTGGCCCTGGTTGTTGCTGCCCTTGGTGCCGACGAGGCTGTCGATGTTGCCCGCCGGGTCGGGCTGGCCGCCCCAGCCGCCGGTCCGTGCCTGGAAGTCACCGGCGTAGGTGCGCTGGAGCCCGGTGGCGAACTCGGTGGGCTGGAGCTTCACGTCGAAGCCGGCCTCCTTGGCCATGGCCTGGACGACCTGGCCGAAGCGGGCGTCCTCCGGCGTGGTGTTGATCATCAGCTCGAGCGGTACGGGCGTCTTGACGCCGGCCGCCTTGAGCAGCTTCTTCGCCTTCGCCACGTCCCGCTGGGGGCAGGTCGTGGGCGTGGACAGGGGGGTGCCGGGCGGCACGGGCCCGCAGGCGGGTGCGTACATGCCCTGGAAGACGACCTTGTTGATGAGCTCGCGGTCGAGCGAGAGGTCGAACGCCTCACGGACCCGGACGTCCCGGGCGAAGGGGGTGTCGACCTTGCCGGGCTTGCCGTCGATGCCGTTGTCGTTGCCGACGTTGATCGTGATCGCCATGTAGCCGAGCGAGGGGGTGTTGAGGACCTGGAGGTCCTTGTCGCCGAGGGCGCTGCGCACTTCGACGGGGCCCATCTGGTCGCCGATCTGGACGTCGCCCGAGCGGAGGTTGGCCAGGCGGATGTTGCCGTCGGTGATGGTCTTGTAGACCACGCCGTCGAGGTGGACCTGGTCCGCGTCGTAGTAGAGCGGGTCCTTCTGGAGCTCGATGCGGTCGCCGATGACGCGCTTGACGTACTTGAAGGGGCCCACGCACGACGGGTGCGTGGCGAAGTCCTTGCCGTACGTCGCGATGGCCTTGGGCGACATGATGAGGCCCGCGGTGTTGGCGAGCCGGCCGAGCAGCGGGGTGTCCGCGTGCTTGAGCTTCAGGCGCACCGTGTACGGGCCGATCGCCTCGACCGTGTCGACGGAGTCGATCTCGGAGGCGCGGCCGGAGCCCTTGAGGTGGAGGTGCCGGTCGAGCGAGGTCTTCACGGCCTTCGCGTCGAGCTTGGCGCCGTCGCTGAAGCGGGCGTCCTTGCGCACGTCGAAGGTGAAGGTGCGGCCGCCGTCGGTGATCTTCGGCATCGTGGACGCGAGCTGGGGCACGAACCGGTTGTGCTGGTCGACGTCGTAGAGCTGCTCGCACATCGAGGTGAAGACGGTGCGGGCGACCAGGGTGCCGGTCAGGCTCGGGTCGAGCATGTCGGGGTCCGACTTGAGACCGATGACGGCGGTGCCGCCGTCCCGGACGGGCCGGTCGTCGACGAGACGGGGAGCGGCGGCGCTCTGTTCACCGGGCGGGGCGAGTGAGCCGCAGCCAGTGGCGAACGTCAGCAATGCGGCCGCCGCGAGCACGGCGGGTAGGCGACGCACGGGACCACACCTCCTTACACGGACGGGGTGCGCGCCCGGCCGGGTCGCGCTGGGGCGTCACGGTATACCGGAGCGCCGTCCCGCCTGTTGGACACCGTCGACGATCCGCGGCTTTACCGCCTGAATGTGCAGGAGAAATAGGGTCATTGCGGCCGAGACGATATAGCGCCACTGGCGCGATCGTTACTGTTCCGAGTCTTTGGTATACCGCTTGGGGCTCGAGGGCGAGGTTCGACAGTGAGGCTCGGCAGCGAGGCTCAGTAGCGCTCGGCCGTGCCGAGGTACTGCTCGGCGAAGGCCGCGGCGGCCCGGGGCGAGGTGAACAGCCGGCGCAGCCGCGCCGCCGAGGTCCCCGCGCGGAACGGATCGCCGCCCGCCACCCCGTGGTAGACCTCCGACAGCCACTGCGAGAACTCCTGGTAGTCCCACACCCGGCGCAGCGCGGCCGACGCGTACCCGGCGAGTCCGGTGCCCTTGGGGTCGGCGCCCGTGCACCGTCCGGCGAGCGCGTCGCCGAGCAGGAAGGCGTCGTGCAGGGCGAGGTTCATCCCCTTGGCCGCTATGGGGGCAACGAGATGGGCGGCGTCCCCGGCGAGCAGCAGCCGGCCCGCGGCCATGGGCTCGACGACGTAGTCGTGCATGTCGAGGACCCGCTTCTCCAGGAGCCGCCCCTCGTTCAGCGCGGCGGCGCCGGACGCCGCGAGCCGCCGGTGCAACGCGGCCCACACGCGCTCGTGGGACCAGGCGTCCGGGTCGTCGCCGGGCGGGCACTGGAGGTAGAAGCGGGTCACCTCCGGGCTGCGCGGCATCTGCCCCGCGAACCCGTCGGGGTGGACGCCGAACAGCACCCGGTCCGCCGACGGCGGCGCCTCGGCGAGCAGCGCCAGCCAGCCGATGCCGTAGTCGTGCCGGGCCGTGCGGGCGCCGGTCGCGGTCAGCGCGGCGCGGCTGACCCCGCGCGCGCCGTCGCACCCGGCGACGTACGCGCAGCGCAGCACGCGGCGCCGACCGGTGTCGGGGCACCGGTAGGAGACGGCGGGACGGTCCGATCCGAGGTCGTGCAGGCGCACGTCGCCGACCTCGCAGCGCAGGTCGCCGCCGCGCAGGTCGGCGTAGCTGCGCACGAGGTCGGTGACGAGCAACGGCTGCGGGTAGATGTAATGATGACGGCCCGTCAGTTCCTGGTAGGGGAAGAGGTGGCGCTGCCCCTCGAAGCGGAACTCGCAGGCCGTGTGGCGCTCCGTCGTCAGGAGCGCGGGTGTCGCGAGCCCACGCTCGTCGAGGCCGCGCACGGCCCACTCCTCGATGACACCAGCGCGGGGCCGCCGCTCGATGGCCGCACGGCTCTCGACCTCCAGGACAACACAGTCGACTCCGGCGGCGCGCAGGATGTTCCCGACGGTGAGCCCCGCCGGGCCCGCGCCGATCACGACCACCGATGTGTCCTCGGCGGGAAGGGAGTTGAGGTCCTGGAGTCCGGTCACGCAGGTCATTATGGCGGCGCCGCGGGGACGGGCGTCAGACGGTGTCCGCTCGGTCGACGGTCTCGACGCCCTCCAGCGGCGCGCGTTCGAGGACGGCGACGGCCTCCGGGACGAGCGAACGCAGCCTGAGCAGGCCCTCGCCGGTCAGGGTGCGGCACACCGTGTCGCGTTCGGCGAGGACCTGACGGGTCAGCCGGGCGGGGAAGTCCGCGGGGGTGAGCGCGGCGCCGGGCCCCGCCGACCAGGTGCGTGCGACGGAGACCGGATCGGCGCACACCGCGAGCCGCCCGGACTCGACGTACCAGAGCACGATGCGCGCGCTCAGCCGGGCCCCCGGCGGCTCGACCGTCTCGCCCTGCGTCAGGTGCAGGGTGTCGAAGGCCTCGGCCAGGGCGTCCCGCACCCGGGCGTCGGCGCGGCCGAACAGATCGCAGTCGGCGAGCGGCACCGGCGCGTCCGGATCGAGCCCCAGCTCGGTGAGCAGGCGGTCCTCGCAGGTCTCCAGGGCGCGGCCGAGGTCGGGGAACTCGTCGGCGGGGCGGGCCATGGCCTGGCGCTCGTCCGGGTCGGCGAGCAGCATGCGGGTGCCGTGCGCGCGCAGGTGCTCGCCGAGCGAGCGCAGCAGGTCGGCGGCGACGGGTTCGACGCGGCCGACCCGGGTCAGGTCGAGCACGAACCACGAGACCCCGGAGGGGAGTTCGCGTGCGGCCCGCAGCGTCTGCTCGGCCGTCGCGAAGTCCAGGTCGCCCTGGAGGACGTGCACCCGGATCCGGTCGGGCCGGGCGTCGAGGGCCTCGCGCTGGACGCGGGGCCGGTGGCGCAGCGAGCGCAGCGGCGCGGGGTTCAGCGAGCGCGGCGGCATCGGCCGCCGCTCGGGGACGCTGGCCCGCATCAGGTGCAGCCCGAACTGGTCGGACAGGAGATGGCAGGCGGCGATCCCGCGCACGCTGTTGCCCTTCTCCTCCAGCGGCGGGCTGAACACCCCGATGCCGAACTGACCGGGCAGCGCGACGCCGATCGCCCCGGAGACCCCGCTCTTGGCGGGCATCCCGACCTGGAGCATCCAGCGGCCCGAGGCGTCGTACATGCCGCAGGTCGCCATCACGGCGAGGACGTGCTGGGCGTGACGCGGGGCGACGACCCGGTCGCCGGTGACCGGGTTGACGCCGCCACCGGCGAGCGTCGCGTGCATGACGGCCAGATCCTCGCAGGTCACGAGCACGGAGCACTGGCGGAAGTAGACGCCGAGCTGCTCCTCGACGTCGCCGGTCAGGGAGCCCGCGTTGTGCATGAGGTAGGCGAGGGCGCGGTTGCGGTCGCCCGTGGCGCGCTCGGAGGTGAAGACCGCCTCGTCGACGCCGAGCGGCCGGCCCGCGAAGGCGCTCAGCCCCTCCAGGATGCGGGCCGATCGCTGCTCGTGGGTGGCGCCCGCCACCAGCGAACTGGTCACGATGGCCCCGGCGTTGACCATCGGATTGGGCGGCCGTCCGGTGCCGGGCTCGAGCCGGATCGAGTTGAACGCCTCTCCGCTGGGCTCGGCGCCGACCCGGGCCAGCACCTTCTCCACCCCGTGGTCGGCCAGGGCCAGGGCGAACACGAACGGCTTCGACACCGACTGGACGGTGAACAGCGTGGCGGTGTCGCCGCTGCCGTAGACCTGTCCGTCCAGGGCGCACAGGCTCAGCCCGAACAGGCCGGGGTCGACCCGGCTCAGCTCGGGGATGTACGAGGCGGGCTCCCCGTCGTCGAGGTCGCGCAACTGGAGCCGCACCTGGTCCAGGAGCGCGGTCAGCGGATCGCCGGGCCCGTCCTGCTGCCCGGGTCGCACACTCTGCCCGTGTGGCCCGCTCTGCCCGTGTGGCCCGCTCTGCTCGGATCGCCCGCCCTGCTCGGATCGCCCGCTCTGCTCGTTTCGCACGCTCTCCATCGAAGCCCATCCGGGGCCGCGGCGCGTGTGCTGGTGCTCCGTTCCGTTCCGCGGCGGCTTGATCACCGGTGGCCGCGGGCGGCAGACTTCCCCCATGAGTGAAATCGAACAGAAGGCCGACCTCCGACGGTATCTGCAGGACGCCCGGGACGCCCTCCTGTGGAAGCTCGACGGACTGTCGGCGTACGACGCGCGCCGCCCGCTGACGCCGACCGGCACCAACCTGCTCGGCATGGTCAAGCACCTGACCGCCGTCGAGCTCGGGTACCTGTGCGACACGTTCGGCCGGAAGCACGGGGAGCCGCTGCCCGACCCGGAGGAGGACATGTTCGCGACGGCCGAGGAGTCCCGCGCCCTGATCGTGGAGCGCTACCGCCGGGCCTGGACCCACACCGACGCCGCGATCGACGAACTCCCCCTCGACACCGTCGGCACGGTGCCCTGGTGGCCGCCGGAGCGTGCCCGGGTCACGCTCCACCACGTCCTCGTGCGCGTGCTCGCCGACACCCAGCGTCACGCGGGCCACGCCGACATCCTGCGCGAGCAGCTCGACGGCGCGGTGGGCTGGCTCCGGGACAACGACAGTCTCGCGACGAGCGACCCCACTGAGCGGGCCGCCTACCACGCCCGCCTGGAGGAACTCGCCCGCGGCGCGGAGCAGGCCGGGGACTGAGCCCGGCTCGGCGTGCGGGCGGGGGCGGCGCACGCGACCATGGGCCCGGGGCAGCCACACGAGAGGACCGGCCCGTGCTGATCTACATATCGATGGTGCTCGGCACGGTCAGCGTGCTCTGCATCGGACTGATCGCGCGGCGTCTGGTGACCGACGACGTGACGCCCGGTCCCCCGGTCGTCGCCCTGGTCACCGCGTTCGCCGCCGTCGCGCTGATGCTCACGGCCACCGCGATGGGGCACTGAGGCCCGGGGCGGCCCGGAGCACCGACGCGGCTCGCCCGGTTCCCGCGGCCCGCGGGCCCGTCACCCGACGCCGACGCCGTCCCCGCCGCTCTCCTCCACGACGAACATCGCCGCCTCCTCCGCCGACGCGGCGCCGCCGTCCAGGCCCACGTCCTCGGCCAGCATGTCCTCCTCCGCGGCGTGGTGCGCGACCTCGTCGACCGGCTCGGCGCCCACGACCGCGTCCGGCTCCCCGGCACGGCCCGTGGGGGCGAGCCGCCCGGCCCGCCAGGTGCCCACCTCGTCGTCGAGCGGCTCACCGTCGCCGTCCCGCAGGTCGCCGCCGTCCTCGTCGCCGCCGTCGTCACTCTCGAGGGCCTCCAGCTCGTCGAGCACCGTGTCGGGCTGCTCCTCGGAGAGGCGCTCGTCCAGGGTCTCGCCCGCCCGCCGCTCGGCCGCGGTGACGCCCGTGTGCTCGACGGCCAGCGGGCGCTCGGGGGGCGAGTAACCCTCGTCGTACGGGTCGACGCCGCGGTCGTAGAGCGTGTCCTCGGCGTCGAGGATGCCCTGGTCCTCACGGGCGTCCGGGTCCCCCGGCTGGTACACCTCGTCGCCCATGGAGGCGTCGTCGCTGCGCTCCGTCATCCGGGGTCACCTCGTCTCGCCGCTCCCGGGCCCCCTCACGTATCCAGCGTGCGCCCGCTCGGCCGCGGCGGCACCTCGTCCGGGGGCGGACCCGCGCGGGCGCGGGCGCGAGGATGCCCCCGTGCGGCCGCTCTGTCCTGCCGGGCCCGCCGCTTCGCGCAGCGTCCGGTACCCCATGGGGTGGGGTTGCCGGCAGCCCCTTTCACGATCTTGCCGGGGTGGGAGGGCTCTCTGTGCGGGCCTTGCCCGTCTGTCCGTCCCGTCCGTCCCACCCGTTCGTCCGTCTCCTGTCCGTCCGAACCCCTCCCCCGGAACGAGGTCGTCGCATGCGCCGCGCCGGATTCCTGTCCCTCGCCGTCCTTCCCCTGCTCGCCCTGGCCCCCGCACCGGCCTCCGACCCGGGTGTGTCCGTGACCGCCCCGGCCGCCGCGTCGGTGCACCCGGCGGGCGGCACCCTGTTCGTCCGCTGGCGCAACGAGACGGGCCAGGAGCTGGACATGTGGCTCGTCCGGGGCGAGACCGACCGCGTCGTGCGGCTCTCCTCGAAGCTGTCCGGCGCCACGGCCGGCGAGACGGCGACGGTGCTGCCGCCCGTCCCGGACGGCGACGGCTACGCGATCGAGCTGTCGAACCAGGACGGCTCGCTGCGCGGGTACAGCGGCACGTTCGCCGTGGGGCCGCCACCGCGGGCCGTGCGCGGACCGGGTGCGTCCGGCGCCCGCTGACGGGTGCCGCCCGGGCCCGGGGACCGTACCGTGGCCCGCATGTGCTGGAGTGCGACGGCCGACCTGGTGGCGGGCGGTGCGATCACGGCGGTGGGAGTGGTGTGCGTGGCGCGGGCCGCACGGGTGC
>NZ_WWIA01000299.1 GCF_009870065.1 Streptomyces sp. SID5785
TTGGGTCAGGGCCTCGTTGATGTCCGTCAGCGGGACCCGGTGCGTGATCAGGGAGGCCAGGTCGATACGGCCGGCCCGCCAGAGCGCGATGGCCCGCTCGTAGGAGGCCAGGACGTCTCCGCCCCCGTACATCGAGGGCAGGATCCGCTTCTCGTCGAAGAAGAGCTCGAACATGTTGAGCTGGAGGAAGTCGTCGAGGGCGCCGGCGCCGACGACGACGAGCGTGCCGCCCCGCCGGGTCGTCTCGTACGCGGTCCGCGCGGTCGCCGACTTGCCCACGACCTCGAAGACGTAGTCGAACCCCTCCCCCGCGGTGATGCGCTGCTTGGCGTCACCGAGGGCGTCCGGCGCGACCGCCTCCGTCGCGCCGAACGTGAGCGCCGCCTCGCGCCGCGACGCGACGGGGTCGACGGCCACGATCTGGGCGGCGCCCTTGAGCCGCGCCCCCTGGATCGCCGAGATCCCGACCCCGCCGCACCCGATCACCGCGACCGACGAACCGGCCTTCACATCCGCGGTGTTGATGGCCGCGCCGAGCCCCGTCGTGACCCCGCACCCGATGAGCGCGGCGATGTCGAAGGGCACGTCGTCGGGGATCGGCACGGCGCAGCCCGCGTCGACCACGACCTCCTCGGTGAACGTACCGGTGCCGGCGAAGCCGAAGACGTCGCCGCCGGGCCGCTTGAAGTTGGGCGTGCCCGCGTTCATGAACCCGGCCAGGCACAGCTGGGTCTGGCCCCGCTTGCAGGCCGGACAGGCACCGCACGCGGGCAGCCAGCACACGAGGACGCGCTGCCCTGGAGTCAGGTGCGTGACGCCGTCGCCGACGTCGACGATCTCGCCCGCGCCCTCGTGCCCGGGGACGAACGGCGCGGGCTGCGGCAGTACGCCGTTCATCGCGGAGACGTCGGAGTGGCACAGGCCCGTGGCCCGCACCCGGATCCTCACCTTGCCCGGGCCGAAGCCGACCGCCTCGACGTCGTCCAGCACCTCGAGTTTGTCCTGGCCTATCTCGTGCAGTACGGCTGCTCGCATGGGGTGCGGCTCCTTCGCGTCGCTACGTCACGTACGGGGGCTCTTTCAGCTGTGTTCGACGACGGTGTCGGCGAGGACCGGCGCCTCGTCCCGCTCGACCGCCGCGACGGTGACCTGGGTCCGGCCCGGCTCCTGCCACATCCGCACGCGCAGCGTCTCGCCGGGGAAGACGACTCCGGCGAAGCGTGTGCCGTAGCGGGTGACGCGGGAGACGTCGCCGCCGAGGACGTGGTCGACGACGGCCTTGAGCGTCATGCCGTACGAGCACAGGCCGTGCAGGATGGGCCGGTCGAACCCGGCGAGCTTGGCGAACTCGGGGTCGGCGTGCAGCGGGTTCCAGTCGCCGGAGAGGCGGTAGAGGAGCGCCTGCTCCTCGCGGACCGGCAGGTCGACGGTGCGGTCGGGCGCGCGGTCGGGGACGTCGAGCCGTGCGGACGGGCCGCGATCGCCGCCGAAGCCGCCCTCGCCGCGGACGTAGATCTGGGCGTCGCTGGTCCACAACGGCCCGTCCTCGTCGGCGGCTTCGGTGCGCAGGACGAGGACGGCGGCCTTGGTCTTGTCGTGGACGGCGGCGACGCGTGAGGTGCTGATCGCCTGTCCGCGGACGGGGATGGGGCGGTGCAGGGTGATGCTCTGGCCGCCGTGCAGCACACGCGCGAGGTCGACGTCGATGCCGGGGGCCGAGAGGCCGCCGACGACGCCCATGCCGGCGCCCGCGACGGTCGCGAAGCTGGGCAGGACGTGCAGGTTCGACTCCAGGGTGTAGCGCAGCTCGTCGGGGTCGGTGGCGGGGACGCCCGCTCCGAGTCCCAGGTGGTAGAGCTGGATGTCCTTGTGGTCCCAGGTGATGTCGGCGGACCGGGGCTCTGCGGCCACGGCCTTCGCGGCGTCGATGGGCATGGGGTCGGGCGCTCCTCACGTCGTACGGGTCGTTCGAGACCTCGGCGCGGCCGTCCGCACCGTCGGTCGCGCCGAGGTCGTCAGAGGCCGGTTCTAGAACCTGTTTCATTCTCCCGGCGATCCTCATGTATAGCCAAGAGCGTGGGGGTTGGGAAGGGCCGGGAGCCGCAATTCTGACGCCCAGTCAGAAACTGGGGGCGAATCGCGGCGGGCGCCGGACCGTGACATTTGTCCTGCCGATCTCCGGACAAGCGCATCTGCCGCCGCGCCCGCACGCTCCGTAGCGTCGTGGTCATGACGACGAAGACGACACACACCGGCCCGGGCCCCGCGCCCGCCGTGTCCTTCACGGGGGCCGTCAAGACGTTCGGGCAGGTCACTGCGGTGGCCGGGCTCGACCTCCGGATCGCGAGCGGGGAGACCGTGGCACTGCTCGGCCGCAACGGCGCGGGCAAGTCCACCACCATCTCGCTGCTGCTCGGCCTGGACGAGCCCGACGAGGGCCGCGTGGAGCTGTTCAGCGGGACCCCGCAGGAGGCCGTGCTCGCCGGCCGGGTCGGCGCCATGCTCCAGGAGGGCAAGGCGGTGCCCCGGGTCACCGTGGCGGAGCTGGTCGGCTTCGTCGCCGGCCGCTACCCGGCCCCGATGGACGTGCCGGAGGCCCTGCGCCTGGCCGGTATCGAGGAGCTGGCCGGCCGCCGGGTGGACAAGCTGTCCGGCGGTCAGACCCAGCGGGTCCGCTTCGCGGTGGCGCTCGCCGGGAACCCGGCGCTGATCGTCCTGGACGAGCCGACCGCCGCGCTCGACGTGGAGGCCAGGCACGCGTTCTGGTCGTCGATGCGGGCGTACGCGCGGCGCGGCCACACCGTGCTCTTCTCCACGCACTACCTGGAGGAGGCCGACGCGCACGCGGACCGCATCGTGGTGATCGACCACGGCCGGGTCGTGGCCGACGGCAGCGGCGAGGAACTGCGCCGGGCGGCCGGCGGCAGCCTGGTCTGCTTCGACCTCGCCGGACGCGGCACCGAGGGGCTGCCGCTGCTGCCGGGCGTCGTGTCCGTCGAGGTCCGCGGCGACCGGGCGCGGCTGCGCACCGAGGACCCCGACGCCACCGTCATGGCGCTGGCCGCGCTGGACGCCGTACGGAACCTGGAGGTCGCACCGGCCTCCCTCGACGACGCCTTCCTGGCGCTGACCGCGGACCCCCGCGACCTGGAGCGTGTGTGACATGTGGGACTACCTGCGACTCGAGGTGCGGCGCACCCTGCGGGACGGCCGGTTCGTGATCGGCTCCGTCGCGATGCCCGTGATGATGTACCTGCTGTTCACCAACCTCGGCACCGACGACGGCACCTGGAAGACCGCGTCGATGATCGGCATGGCGGCCTACGGCGCGCTCGGCGCCGCCCTGAACACGGCGGGCGGCGTCGCCGAGGACCGGGCCATCGGCTGGCTGCGGCAGCTGCGGATCACCCCGATGACCGCCCGCCAGGGCGTCCTCGGCCGGGCCCTGACCGGGGCCGTGACGGTGCTGCCCGCCATCTCGGCCGTCATGCTCTCCGGCGCCCTGGTCAACGGCGTGCGGCTCGACCTCTGGAAGTGGCCGGCGATCGCCCTGGTGCTGTGGCTCGGCTCGCTGCCCTTCACCATGCTGGGCCTCGGCAACGGCTACCGGATGACCTCGCAGGCCATGGGCGGCGTCAACATGCTCTGCTACCTGGGACTCGCGGTGCTCGGCGGGCTGTGGTTCCCGGTGACGCTGTTCCCGGACTGGCTCCAGCACGTGTCGTCGTACACCCCCACGAACCGCTTCTCCCAGCTCGGCACCGCCGTGGCGGACGGGCACGCGCCCTCGCTCGCGGCCCTCGCCGTCCTGACCGGGTGGCTGCTGGCCTTCGGTTCGTACGCTGTGGTCTCGTACCGCAAGGCCGCGCGCACCATCTGAGACGGGAAGTCGGGACATGAACGGGTTCGTGACGAGGTCGCGCCGGCGCTGGACGGTCTGGCAGCGGGAACGGGACGCCTGGAAGGCGGAGAACGCGCGGGTCAAGGCGGCCCGCAAGGAGTGCGGAGAGGGCCGGCCCGCGGAGGAACTGGGCCCGCCGCCCAGCGGATTCGCCCTGGTGCCGTGGCTGCTCATGGGCATGGGCGGCCTGTCCAACCTGCTCCAGGGCAAGGCGTCCAACCCGGTGATCGGCGGCCTCGGCCTGCTCGCCTTCAACTCGCTCTACATCTTCGTGGTGTTCCGCGCCTTCGACAAGAAGAGCCGCAACTCCACGGCGACGCGGCTCGCGGTCGCCGTCATGACCCTGCTGACCTGCGCGCTCGCCGGCGGCTACGGCGGCAACTGGCTGGCGTTCTTCCCGCTGCTCGGCCTCGCCGTCGGCGCCGTGGCCCGCGGCCCGCACCTGGGGAAGATCGGGCTCGCCCTGACCGTGCTCTCCGCGGTCGTCGCCGGGCTGCGCGACGGCTGGGGCGCGATCGGCGTCGCCTACGGCACCTTCCTGTCCACCATGGTCACCGCGGCGATCCTCTCCCTGTCCGAGGCCGTGCGCGAACTGCGCTCGGCCCGCGAGGAACTGGCCCGGCAGGCCGTCGAGAAGGAACGGCTGCGCTTCTCCCGCGACCTGCACGACCTGCTCGGGCACACCCTGTCCGTCATCGTCGTGAAGGCCGAGGCGGCCCGCAGGCTCGCGCCGCGCAGCCTCGACTCGGCGCTGGAACAGGTCTCCGACATCGAGGCCGTCGGCCGGCAGGCCCTCACCGAGATCCGGGAGGCCGTCACCGGCTACCGGGAGGGCAGCCTCGCCACCGAGCTGGACCGGGCCCGCTCGGCGCTCACCGCGGCCGGTATCGAGCCCGTCGTGCGCCGGTCGGGGCCGCCACTGTCCGCGCAGACCGAGGCGCTGCTCGGCTGGGTCGTGCGCGAGGCGGTCACCAACGCGGTGCGGCACAGCCGCGCCGGACGCTGCACCATCACCCTCGACCGCCTCGGCGAGCGGGTGCGGCTGCGGGTCTCCGACGACGGGGTGGGCGCGGCGGCCGCGGCCCCGGGGCCCGTCGGCGGCACCGGCCTGAAGGGCCTCACCGAGCGGCTCGCGAGCGCGGGCGGCTCCCTGGAGGCGGCGCCCGGGCCGCGCGGCGGGTTCACCGTACGGGCCGAACTCCCGGCCGGTGAGCCGGAGTCCGCGCCGCCGCCGACGCTCGTGGAGCAGAGCTGACCGGGCCGGATCGCGTCCGGCACCGTAATCTCTCCCCCGTGACCGAGATGCCGCAGGACCACCCGCCGGCCAAGAGTGTGCGCGTGCTGCTCGCCGAGGACCAGGGCATGATGCGGGGCGCGCTCGCGCTGCTGCTCGGCCTGGAGCCCGACCTGGAGGTGGTGGCCCAGGTCGCCGCCGGGGACGTCATCGTCGACACGGCGCTCGCGTGCCGGCCGGACGTGGCGCTCCTGGACATCGAACTGCCGGGCCGCAGCGGACTGGACGCGGCGGCCGACCTGCGCGAGCAGGTGCCCGACTGCCGGGTCCTGATCCTGACGACGTTCGGGCGGCCGGGGTATCTGCGGCGGGCCATGGAGGCCGGGGCGGCCGGGTTCCTCGTCAAGGACGGGCCGGTCGAGGACCTCGCCGAGTCCATCCGCAAGGTGCTGCGCGGGGAGACCGTGGTGGACCCGGCGCTCGCCGCGGCCGCGCTGTCGGCGGGGCCGAGTCCCCTGACCGGGCGGGAGGGGGATGTGCTGCGGGCGGCGGTGGACGGTGCGACCGTCTCCGACATCGCCGGGAAACTGCATCTCTCCGAGTCGACGGTGCGGAACTATCTGTCGTCGGCCATCGGGAAGACCGGTACGCGCAACCGGATGGAGGCGGTGCGGGAGGCGCGCCGGCGGGGGTGGCTCTGACGCGTTCGCCTGCGGCGGGCTCCGGGGATCTGGCGTCGTGGGGTCCCCGCGGGCCGGTGGGGGCCGGTCGCGCCCCGCGGCGGAGCCGCTGATGTCACAGCCCCGCGCCCCTGAAGGGGCGGACCGCGTCCGCCACCTCCATCCTCCGTCGGAGAGGCTGCGCGACCGGCCGCGCTCAGCCGGTGGGCCGCGACGCACGCGTCCGCGGCAGCCCCGCGATCAGGATGGCCAGCGCCACCAGCAGGATCACGCCGCCGACCAGGAACGCCCCCGCGTACCCGTCACTGAGCGCACCGGGATCGCCCCGCCCCGCGGAGCGGCTCGCCGCGACCGTCGAGAGCACGGAGAGCCCCAGCGCCCCGCCCAGCGTCCGCGAGGTGTTGACGAGCCCCGACACGAGCCCCGCGTCGGACGCCGCCGCCCCCGACGTGGCCAGCGACGCGAGCGGCGTCATGGCCAGCCCGGCGCCCGCCATCATCACGATCCCGGGCAGCATGATCGTCGTCACGTACACGCCGTGCTCGGTCATGGTCGACTGCCAGAAGAACCCGGCGGCGGTGACGAGCACACCGAGCGAGGCCACGTTCCGCGCGCCGATGCGCCGCATCAGGCGCGGCGCCAGCTTGGAGCCCGCGACGACCGCGAGCGAGCTGGGGACGAGCGCGAGACCGGCCTCGATCGGTGTGTAGCCGAGCACGTTCTGTGCGTAGAGGGTCATGAAGAACCACATGGCGAAGCTGCCCATGCCGCACACGAACATCGCGGCGTTGGCGACGGCCACGGTCCGCACCCGGAACAGTCCGAGCGGCATCAGCGGCAGCCGGGTACGGGCCTCGACGGCCAGGAAGGCCACGAGCAGCAGCACGGCGACCGCCAGCGGCACGAGCGTGGCCGCCGAGCCCCAGCCCTCCGCCTCGGTCTGCACGATCCCGTACGCGAGGACGGCCGTGCCGGCGGTGACGAGGACGGCGCCCGGCAGATCGAGCCGGCGCTCGCCGCCGGCCCGGGACTCCTGGATCCAGCGGGCGGCCGCGGCGAGGACGACGGCGCCCAGCGGCACATTGATCAGCAGCACCCAGCGCCAGTCGAGGGCCTCGGTGAGGACGCCGCCGACGAGTCCGCCCGCGGCGCCGCCGCCCGCACCGACCGCGGTCCAGGTGGCGATGGCGCGGGCCCGCGCGGCGCCCTCGGGCACGGCGGCGGTGAGCAGGGTCAGCGTGGACGGGGCGAGGACCGCGGCGCCGAGCCCCTGCACGGCACGGGCCGCGAGCAGCTGCCAGCCCTCCTGGGCGAGCCCGCCGGCCAGCGAGGCCAGCGTGAACAGGCCGAGCCCGACGAGGAACATCCGCTTGCGCCCGAAGAGGTCTCCGGCCCTGCCGCCGAGCAGCATGAATCCGGCGAAGGCGATCGAGTACGCGTTGACCACCCACTGGAGGCCGCTCGCGCTGAGCCCGAGGTCGGTGCGCATCGACGGCAGGGCGACGTTGACGACGGACACGTCGAGGACGACGAGGAACTGCCCGGCGCAGGCGACGGCCACCACCAGCCAGGCGGGCGGGGCGGGCCTGTGCGGGCGTATCGCGGTCTCGGAGCCGGCGGTACCGGCGGGCGTTCGCAGCATGAGTGTCATGGTCGCAGGGCGACACCACCCCGTACATCAGGATTTCGGCGCACCCGGGGTGGGCCGGAAGTCATACGTCCCTGGGCCTAGGCTCTCGCGCCCCCTGCCGGTCGCCGCCCCGAATTCTCTTGTCCGGTGCTCCCCTGCCGCGCAGACTCCCCGGATGACCACCACGCCTTTCTCCGACAAGCCCGTCCTGACCGGCGACAGGACCGTGCTGCGCCCGTTCACCGAGGACGACGCCGCGGCCATGGCCGCGATCATCGAGGACCCCGAGGTGCTCCGCTTCACAGGTGGTTCCGCCGTGTTCACCCGGGAGCACCTGCGGTCCTGGTACGGCTCCCGCAGCGCACAGCACGACCGACTCGACCTCGCCGTCACCGATCGGGCCACGGGCGAGGTGGTCGGCGAGGTGGTCCTCAACGAGTGGGACCCGGAGCACCGGCATGCCACGTTCCGCACGCTCATCGGTGCGCGCGGGCGCGGGCGAGGCCTTGGCACGGAGGCGGTCCGTCTCGTCGTCGCCCACGGTTTCGGGACGGTCGGACTGCACCGGATCGGCCTGGAGGCGTTCGCGGACAACCACCGGGCCCGGCACGTCTACGAGAAGGTCGGCTTCGTCCTCGAAGGCGTGCGCCGTCAGGTCGCGCTGCACGACGGCGCCTGGCGGGACGAGGTGGTGATGGGGATGCTCGCCGACGAGTGGAACGCCGTCTGAGAGTCGGGGTCAGGCCCGCCGGACCATCGTCACCACCGCGGCACCGCCCAGCCCGATGTTGTGGGCGAGTCCGACGCGGGCCCCGGTCACCTGACGGCCCCCGGCCTGTCCCCTCAGCTGCCATGTGAGTTCTGCCAGTTGGGCGATGCCGGTGGCGCCCAGCGGGTGGCCCTTGGAGATCAGGCCGCCGGAGGGGTTCACGACCCAGCGGCCGCCGTAGGTCGTGGCGCCGGACTCGACGAGCTTGCCGGACTCCCCCGCCGCGCACATGCCGAGCGCCTCGTAGGTCAGGAGTTCGTTGACCGAGAAGCAGTCGTGGAGCTCGACGACGTCCACGTCGTCGATGCCGAGCCCGGAGCGCTCGTAGACCTGGCGAGCCGCCTCCCGCGACATGGGCTGTCCGACGACGTCGATGCACGAGCCGGACGCGAAGGACTCCCCGGTGTCGGTCGTCATCGCCTGGGCGGCGATCTCGACGGCCTGGTCCCCGAGGTCCCGCTCCTCGACGAAGCGCTCGGAGACCACGACGGCCGCAGCGGCGCCGTCCGAGGTCGGCGAGCACTGGAGCTTGGTGAGCGGGGCGTGGATGGTCTTCGCGGCGAGGATCTCGTCGACGGTGCAGGCGTCCCGGAACTGGGCGTACGGGTTGTTCACCGAGTGCCGGTGGTTCTTGGCGCCGACCGCGGCGAGCTGCGCCGGGGTCGTGCCGTACTTCTCCATGTGCTCGCGGGCCGCGTCACCGAAGATCTGGGCGGTGGGCGGGCTCGCCTCGAAGCCGTGGCGGGCGGCCATGATGCCGTAGTGGCGGGCGACGGGCGACGTCCTGAAGTCGGATCCCGCGTCCGCTCCCCCGCCGAGCGCGCCCCGCTTCATCTTCTCGAAGCCGAGCGCGAGCACGCAGTCGCTGACGCCGCCCTCGACGAACTGGCGGGCCATCATCAGCGCGGTCGAGCCGGTCGCGCAGTTGTTGTTGACGTTGTAGACGGGTACGCCGGTCAGGCCGAGTTCGTAGACGGCGCGCTGACCGGCGGTGGAGGCCTGGAAGCAGTAGCCGACGGGGACCTGCTGGACGTCGGTGTAGGCGATCCCGGCGTCGGCGAGCGCGGCGCCGCCCGCCTCCTTGACCATGTCCCAGTACTGCCAGTCACGGCTCTCGGGCTTCTCGAACGTGGTCATGCCGACGCCGACGATGTACGACTTCATGGCTGCACAGCCTCCTGCCACCAACTGACGGGTCGTCAGATAGTGGCAGGAGGAGGCGATTAACGGAAGGCCGCGAGCCCCGTCAGCGCCTGGCCGAGCGCCAGCGTGTGCATCTCGGTGGTGCCCTCGTAGGTGAGGACCGACTCCAGGTTGTTGGCGTGCCGGATCACCGGGTACTCGAGCGAGATGCCGTTCGCGCCGAGGATCGTGCGGGCCGTGCGGCAGATCTCGATGGCCTCGCGGACGTTGTTGAGCTTGCCGAAGCTGATCTGCGCGGGGTGCACCCCGGCCGGTCCGTCCTTGAGCGCCGCGAGCTGCAGCGCGGTCAGGGTCGCCTTGTGCAGTTCGAGGGCCATGTCGACGAGCTTCTGCTGGGTGAGCTGGAAGCCCGCGATGGGCTTCCCGAACTGCTCGCGCTGCAGGGCGTAGTCGCGCGCCGCCTCCCACGCCGAACGGGCCGCGCCCGTCACCCCCCACACGATCCCGTACCGGGCCTCGTTGAGGCAGGTCAGCGGGGCGCCGACACCGCGCGCCCCGGGGAGCAGGGCCGCGGCCGGGAGCCGTACGCCGTCGAGCACCAGCTCGCTGGTCACCGACGCGCGCAGCGACATCTTGTGCTTGATGAGCGGCGCGGAGAAGCCGGGGCTGTCGGTCGGCACGACGAAGCCGCGCACGCCCTCCTCGGTCTGCGCCCAGACGACGGCGACGGCCGCCACCGACCCGTTCGTGATCCACATCTTGCGGCCGTCGAGGATCCAGTCGTCGCCGTCGCGGCGGGCCCGGGTCGTCATGGAGGCCGGGTCCGAACCGTGGTCCGGCTCGGTCAGGCCGAAGCAGCCGATGGCCTCGCCCGCGGCCATCCGCGGCAGCCACTCCTGCTTCTGCTCCTCGGAGCCGAAGCGGTGGATCGCGAACATGGCGAGGGAGCCCTGGACCGAGACGAAGGAGCGCAGGCCCGAGTCGGTGGCCTCCAGCTCGCGGCAGGCGATGCCGTAGGCGCGGGCCGACATGCCGGCGCAGCCGTAGCCCTCCAGGTGCATGCCGAGCAGGCCCATCGAGCCGAAGTCGCGGGCGAGCTGGGTGAGTGCGGGCAGCTCGCCGTTCTCGAACCACTCGGCGATGTGCGGCTCGACCTTGTCGTCGAGGTACTGGCGCACCGTGTCCCGCACGGCGCGCTCCTCGTCGGTGAGGAGTGCTTCGAGGTTCAGCGGGTCGACGGGGTCGAGTGCGGGGAACGGCATGAGGGTCAGGCTCCTTGCGGGTGAGGGCGGTGGTCGGCGGTGCCGAGGAGGGCGTCGATCTCTTTCTCTGCGTACCCGAGTTCGGCGAGTATGTCGCGGCTGTCGCGGCCGAGCGTCGGCGGGGCCGAGCGCACCGGCGGCCGGGCGCCGCGGAACGTGACCGGGAAGGCGACCTGCTGGAGCGGGCCCACATCGGGGTGGTCGACCTTCTGCACCATGTCGAGCGCGGCGGTCTGCGGGCAGTCGTAGACCTCGTCCAGGGTGCGGATCGCGGCGACGGGGACACCCAGGGGCTTGAGGAGCGCGATCCAGTGCGCGACGGGCTCGTCGACGAGGACCGACTCCAGCTTGGCGTTGAGGGCGGTGCGGTGGGTGACCCGGTCGCGGTTGGCGGCGAAACGCGGGTCGTCGGCCCACTCGGGGTGGCCGAGGGCGGTCACGAGGCGCGCGAAGAGGGCGTCGTTGCCGACCGCGACGACGAAGTGGCCGTCGGACGCCGGATACGCCTGGTACGGGACGAGGCTCGGGTGGCCGGAGCCGAGCCGGCCGGGGCGCTCCCCGGTCGCGAAGTAGCCGGTCGCCCAGTTGATGTGCAGGGCGAGCTGCGACTCGTACAGGGATGTCGTGACGTACTGGCCGCGGCCGGTGCGCTCCCGCTCGACGAGGGCCGCGTTGACGCCGACGAGGCCGAACAGGGCGGCGCCGAGATCACCCATCGCGTACCCGGCCTTGACCGGGGGGCCGTCCGGCTCGCCGGTCAGGGACATCAGGCCGGCGCTCGCCTGGGCGACCATGTCGTAGCCCGGCTCGTCGCGCAGGGGGCCGGTGTCGCCGAACGCGGAGATGTGCAGGACGACCAGGCGCGGGTAGCGGGCGCTGAGCTCCTCGGGGTCGAAGAGGCCGGCGAGCGAGGAGCCGGGCCGGAAGTTCTCGACCAGGACGTCCGCGTCGGCGAGCATCCGGTGCACGGCCTCCTGGCCGCCCGCGGACTTGAGGTCGAGGGTGACGGAACGCTTGTTGCGGTTGGCGGCCAGGTAGTACGTCGCGTCCGGGCCGTTGAAGGGCGGGCCCCAGGAGCGGGTGGGGTCGCCGCCGTCGGGGTGCTCGACCTTGATGACGTCGGCGCCGAGGTCGGCCAGGGACATGGTGACGTAGGGACCCGCGAGGATCTTGGAGAGGTCGACGACCTTCATGCCCTTCAGGGGCGCCGGCGGGTTCTCGGGCTCAGGCACGGTCGGTCTCCCGGAGGTCGGCGAGCGGGACCTGTCCACCATCGGCCAGCGCGGCGAAGTGGTCCAGGGCGGGGCGGGGCAGCGCGGCCGGGTCGGGGTCGTCGAGCAGGGCGCTGTAGCTGCGGGCGACGAGCAGGGCGCGGCCGTCGCCGGTGGTGCGCGTCTCGTGGTCGGCCTGGTCGTGCAGCAGGGTCGCCATGACGGCGCGGGTCAGTTCGTCGGTGTAGCGGCCGATCCGCATCTCCTGCTCGTCCTGCGGGAGTCGCAGGAGCGCGTCGCCCTTCGTGCGCAGGAGGTCCCAGCGGTCGGCGGTGGCGGGGTGTCGGCCGTAGGTGTCGGCGAGGGTGGCGTGGGCGTTCTGGCGGCGCATGCAGCGCAGGACGTCGAGCGCGATGACGTTCGAGGAGCCCTCCCAGATGGAGCCCAGGTGGGCGTCGCGCACGAGGCGGGGGTCGATCCGGTCCTCGATGTAGCCGTTGCCGCCGCGGACCTCCATGGCCTCGCCGGTCACGCTGCGGGCGCGCTTGCACAGGGTGTGCTTGGCGAGCGGGGTGAGGACGCGCACGAGGGCACGCGCCCCGGCGTCCCCGCCGTCGGCGGCGGTGAGCCGGGCGGCGGACTCGAGCACCAGGTGCAGCGCGGCCTCCGTGTCGAGGATCATCGGGAGCAGCGTGGCCCGCATGAGCGGCTGGTCGAACAGGGGCCGGCCGAAGACGTGCCGGGTGCGGGCGTGGTCGACGGACTCGCGGACGGCGCGGCGCATGAGGGCGGTGGCGCGCATCGCGTTGGAGAGCCGGGAGACGTTGAGCATCTCGGCCATCTGCCGGAATCCGGCGGTGAGTTCGCCGACGGGGGTCGCGTACGCCTCGTCGAGGGTGACCTCGCCGCTGGCGATGGAGCGGGAGCCGAGCTTGTCCTTGAGGCGGTCGACGCGGATCGCGTTGCGGGTGCCGTCGGGGCGCCGCCGCGGGACGAGGAACATGCCGAGGCCGCGGGTGCCCTCGCCCTGGCCGGGGACGCGGGCGAGGGTGAGGATCACGTCGGCGGACGGGTTGGACGCGAACCACTTCTTGCCGCTGAGCGTCCAGTGGTCGCCCCGGTCGGTGGCGACGGTCGCGGTCAGTCCCACGTCCGTGCCACCCTGCTTCTCCGTCATGAACATCGCGCCGGTGGCCCGCAGCTCGGGGTCGGTGGAGGACAGGGCGGCGATCTCGTCCGCGTACCGCTCGGGGTCGAACAGGCGCAGGATGCGGGCCGCGCTGTCGGTCATGGACAGCGGGCAGGCCATGCCGAACTCGGACTGCACATAGAGGTAGGACAGCGCGTACTTGACGGTGTGCGGGACCTTCGTGGGCCAGCCGAGGACGCCGGTCCTGTGGGACATCGCGGCGAGGCCGAAGCGCTCGTAGGCGATCTCCGCGGCCCGGTCGTGGGCGGGGTGGAAGGTGATCTCGTCGACGCGCTCGCCGTCGGGGGTGTACGGGACGAGGCGCGGCGGGTGGGCGTCGGCGAGGGCGGCCTGGCGGTCGAGCTCGCCCGCGGCCAGCTCGCCGAGCTCGGCGAGGTGGGGTTCGAGGCGGGCGCGGTCGTCGGCGGCGAGGACCCGGTCGAGCAGGGGGCGCAGGGCGGGGTCGCGGTCGGCGAAGTTCATGACGGGCGTGGCGTTCACGGTGGCTCCGGGTCAGGCGGGCTGTGCGGTACGGGAGTCGAGGGGCCGGCCGGCGCTGTCGTCGCCGGTGCGGGCGAGCAGCGGCAGGACGCCGGCGAGGGTGACGGCGGTGTAGCCGAGGCCGAGCGCGACGACGGGCCAGATCGAGTCGAAGGCGTTCAGCAGGTACTGGGAGGCGATGGGCGCGGTCCCGGCGAAGAGGGTCGTGCACAGCTGGTACGACAGCGAGATGCCGGTGTAGCGCACCTCGACGGGGAAGACCCGGGCGAGGATGCCGGCGAGCGCCGCGTAGTACATGGCGTGCGGGAACGTGGCGAGGCCCATGCCGAGGACGGCGAGCCAGAAGTTGCCGGTGCCGACGAGCACGAACATCAGGGGCAGCACGGCGAACTCGGGCAGCAGCATCCACAGCACCGCCTTGCGGACCGGCCACTTGCTCGCGAGGACGGCGCCGAAGGGCTGCACGATCACCTGCACGACGAGGGCCAGCGAGATGACCGTGAGGAAGGAGGTGCGGTCGAAGGAGAGGTCGGTGGTCGCCCAGGACAGGGCGAACGTCGTCTTGACGTAGGTGATGGCGACACCGGCGGTGCCCGCGAGGACGCCGAGCAGGACCAGCAGCGGGTAGCGGGTGAGCACGGTCTTGACGGGGAGCTTGACCGGCTTGTCGCGGGCGAGGGCCGCGACCATCTCGGGGGTCTCGGCGAGCCGGAGGCGGATGAAGAGGCCGACGGCGACCAGGAGCGCGGAGAACAGGAACGGGACCCGCCACCCCCAGGACTCGAAGGCGGCGTCGGGGAGTTGGGCGATGCCGAGGAAGGCGAGGGTGGCGAGCAGGTTGCCGACCGGGGAGCCCTGCTGGGCGAAGGCGCCGTAGAGCAGCTTGCGCTTCGGCGGGGCGTACTCGGTGGCGATGAGGACGGCGCCGCCCCACTCGCCGCCCATGGCGACGCCCTGGACCATGCGCAGCAGCACGAGCAGCACCGGGGCGGCGGCGCCGATCTGCGCGTACCCGGGCAGCAGGCCGACGCAGAAGGTGGCGCCGCCCATCATCGTGAGCGTGACGACGAGCGCCTTCTTGCGGCCGTACCGGTCGCCGAAGTGGCCGAAGACCAGACCGCCGAGGGGGCGGGCGAGGAAGCCGACCCAGAAGGTGGCGAAGGCGGCGAGGGTGCCGACGGCCGAGGAGGCGTCGGCGAAGAAGATCTTGCCGAGGACCAGCGCGGAGGCCGATCCGTAGATGTAGAAGTCGAACCACTCGATGGTGGTGCCGACGAAGGCGGTGACGCCGGCGCGGCGGGCGTCCCTGGCCCGGTGCGCGGTGTCCCCGGGGACGGGGGCGTCTTGCGGCATGACGAGCGTCCTCTCGTGGCGGCGGGTCCCGCCACGGAGGACGCCGGGAGCGGTCCGGGTCGTGTCCGGCTCCGTCGCGAGACGCGGATCACTCTGCCGCGCACCATTAGGAGCTGTCCAAGACCAGTAACGGGTCCGATCCAGACGTGATCGAGCACAATCGCGACGGGTCAGCCGGAGTGCTCCGGGGCGTCCGGCGGCGTCGGCAGGACCTCCTCCGCCACCCGCAGCACGGCCTCGAGCGCCGCGGAGCGGTTGCCCGTGCGCCAGCCGAGGGCGATCGGCAGCACCGGCACCTCGTCGCCCGCGAGCGGCCGGAACACCACGTGCTCCAGGTGGATGTTGCGCGCCGACTCGACGACGACGGCGACCCCGACGCCCGCGCCGACGAGCGCCAGCATGTTGTACGAGTCCGGCGCCTCCTGCGCGATCCGGGGCGCGAACCCGGCGTCGTGGCACGCCTGCACCATGGCCTCGCGCACCGCCGACTCGCGGGACAGCGGGAAGGTCACGATGGGCTCGCCCGCGAGCTCGCGCACCGGCACCTCCTCGCGCGCGGCCAGCGGATGGCTGTCGGGCAGGGCGAGCACGAGGCGCTCCATCCGCACGACGCGGGCCGTGATGCCGCGCCGCACCGGCAGCGCGACGAACCCGACGTCGAGCGTGCCGTCGGCGACGCGGCGCAGCGCCTCGCCGGTGTACGTCTGCCCCTCCAGGACGAGCTCGATGCCGGGCAGCCGGGAGGTCACGGCCCGGGTGAGCACGGGCAGCGCCGAGTAGCTGCTGGCCCCGGCGAAACCGACGCTGACCCGGCCGACCTCGCCGAGGTGCGCGGCACGTACGGTGCGCCGCACGGCGGAGGCGTCGGCCAGCAGCCGCCGCGCGGGCTCGACGAGCGCCTGCCCGGCCGGGGTGAGCCGGACCGTCCGGGTGGTCCGGTCGAACAGCCGGACCCCGAGGTCGCGTTCGAGCAGCTTGATCTGCTGGCTGAGCGGCGACTGCGCCATGTGCAGCCGCTCGGCGGCCCGCCCGAAGTGCAGCTCCTCGGCGACCGCCACGAACCCGGTGAGATGTCTCAGCTCCACGGGGCCGACGATACGGGCCGCACGGTCGGATGCGGCCGTCAGCGCGTCAGTCCCTGGGCAGCCCCAGGATCCGCTCCGCCACCACGTTCAGCTGCACCTGGGTGGTGCCGCCAGCGATGGTCAGACAGCGCGACAGCAGGAATCCGTGCAGGGCGCGCTCGCCCGGTCCCTCGCGCAACGCGCCTGCCGGGCCCAGGAGTTCGAGGGCCAGCTCGGCCACCTGCTGCTGGTGCGGGGTCTGCACGAGCTTGCGGACCGAGGCGCCGGGCCCCGGCCCCTCCCCCGCGACCTGCTGCAGCGTCGTCCGGAGTCCGATGCAGGCCAGCGCGTGGGCCTGGGCCGCGAGCGCGCCGATCCGGGCCCGGTGGGCGCCGTCGAGATCACCGGCGCGGGCGAGCAGCGCCTCGAGGCCGGTGTCGAAGGTCAACTGGTCGGCCATGTGCACCCGTTCGTTGCCCAGGGTGTGCCGGGCGACCCGCCAACCGTCGTCGACCGCGCCGACCACGGCGTCGGCGGGCAGGACGGCGTCGTCGAAGTAGACCTCGTTGAAGAGGGCGTCGCCGGTGATCTCGCGCAGCGGACGGATGTCGATGCCGTCGGTGCGCTTCATGTCGACGAGGAAGTACGTGAGGCCCTTGTGCTTGGGGGCGTCGGGGTCGGTGCGGGCCAGCAGGATGCCGTGGTCGGCCCACTGGGCGGCGCTCGTCCACACCTTCTGGCCGCTGATCCGCCAGCGCCCGTCGGGCAGCCGCTCCGCCCGGGTGCGCAGCGAGGCGAGGTCGGAGCCCGCGCCGGGCTCCGAGAAGAGCTGGCACCACAGCAGGTCGCCGCGCAGGGTCGCCGGGAGGTAGCGGTCGCGCTGCTCCTGCGTGCCGTGGGCGAGGAGCGAGGGGACGACCCAGGTGGCGATGCCGAGGTCGCTGAGCCTGATCCCGGCGGCGGCCAGCTCCTGCTGCACGGCGAGCTGCTGGAGGGGTCCCGCGCCGAGCCCGTAGGGGGGCGGCAGGTGCGGGGCGGCGTAGCCGGTGGGGACGAGGGCGCGGCGGGCGGCGGGCGGGTCGAGCCCGGCGGCCGGGGCGAGGGCCGCGCGGGCGGCGTCACGGTACGGCTGCGCGGCGGCGGG
>NZ_WWIA01000300.1 GCF_009870065.1 Streptomyces sp. SID5785
TCAAGCCTCTCCGGCGATTGAGGAGCGGGGGTCGGGGCGGAGCCCCTGGGCGCTGGGGGTGTGGTTCTGGGCTAGGGGTTGTCTGACTGGGTGTCAGGTATCAGGATGTGACGGTTCGTCAGATCAGGGTCGCGACGGTCAGGGGTAGGTACTCATGGCGCCACTCGTATACGGGATACAGCTGCCGATCCAGTCGCAGAGCACCATGTACGCCGAGCCCTGGGAGGCGGCCGCCGGGGTCGAGGACCTCGTCGCCGTCACCCTGGCCGCCGAGCGCGGCGGATTCGACTACGTCGCGTGCTGCGACCACGTCGCGATCCCGCACCGGCTCGCCGACGCCATGTCCACCACCTGGTACGACCCGGTGGCGACGCTCGCGTACCTCGCCGCCGCCACCGAGCGGGTGCGGCTGCTGAGCCACGTGGCGATCGTGGGGCTGCGTCATCCGCTGGTGTCCGCGAAGCAGTACGCCACCCTCGACCACCTCAGCGGCGGGCGGCTCGTGCTCGGGGTCGGCGCCGGGCACGTCGAGGAGGAGTTCGCGGCGCTCGGCGTGGACTTCGCGCGGCGCGGGGCGGTGCTCGACGAGTCCGTGGACGCGCTGCGGGCCGCGCTCGGGCCGGAGGAGTTCCCTTCGCACAAGGGGGAGTTGTTCGCGTTCGAGGGGCTCGGACAGAAGCCGCGGCCCGCGCAGCGCCGGGTGCCGGTCTGGGTCGGCGGTTCGTCCGCGCCCGCCGTGCGCCGGGCCGCGCTCAAGGGGGACGGCTGGCTCCCGCAGGGCGACCCGCGCGACCGGCTGCCCGAGAAGATCGCCACGCTGCGGCGGCTGCGCGCGGAGGCCGGGATCGAGACCCCGGTGACCATCGGGGCGATCGCCGAACCGCTCTACGTGGGCACGCCCGGCTGGCACGTCGGGCGGCGCACGCTGTCCGGCGCCCCGGACGCGCTCGCCGAGTCGCTGCGCGCGTACGCCGCGATGGGCGTCGACCAGATCCAGGTCCGGTTCCGCAGTCGCGGCCGGGCCGAGCTCGTCGACCAGATCGAGGCGTTCTCCGCCGAGGTCGCACCCCAACTCACCTGAGGAGCAAGCATCATGGGCAAGCTGGACGGACGCGTCGTGCTCATCACCGGGGCGGCGCGCGGGCAGGGCGAGCAGGAGGCGCGGCTGTTCGCGTCCGAGGGGGCGCGGGTCGTCGTGGCCGACGTGCTCGACGACCGGGGTGAGGCCGTCGCCAAGGACATCGGGAGCGGCGCGGTCTACGTCCATCTCGACGTCAGCAAGGAGGAGGAGTGGCAGGCCGCCGTGGAGGCCGCCACCGGCGCCTTCGGGACGATCGACGGCCTGGTCAACAACGCCGGCATCCTGCGCTTCAACGAGCTGACGTCCACCCCGCTGGACGAGTTCCAGCAGATCGTGAACGTCAACCAGGTGGGTGCTTTTCTGGGGATCAAGACCGTCGCGCCGGTGATCGAGGCCGCGGGCGGCGGGACCATCGTGAACACCGCGTCGTACACGGGCGTGACCGGCATGGCGTACGTCGGCGCGTACACGGCGACCAAGCACGCCATCGTGGGGCTGACCCGGGTGGCGGCGCTGGAGCTGGCCGCGAAGAAGATCCGGGTCAACGCCGTGTGCCCCGGGGCCGTCGACACCGCCATGAGCAATCCGGCGCAGCTCGACCCGGACGCGGACGCCGCGGAGGCCGCCGAGGCCCTGGAGGGCCTGTACCGCAAGCTCGTGCCGCTCGGCCGGGTGGGCCGGCCCGAGGAGGTGGCGCGGCTCGCGCTCTTCCTCACCGCCGAGGAGGACTCGGCGTACATCACCGGGCAGCCGTTCGTCATCGACGGGGGCTGGCTGGCCGGGGTCAGCGTGCTCTGAGGCGGGGCCTTCCGCGAACGTAGCTGACGTTGCGTCAGCTATTGACGCTCCCGGGCTCCGGTGGAACAGTCGTGACATCCAATCTGACGGTTCGTCAGAAACTGACGAGGACGGTGAACCTCCTTGGAATTCGGGCTCTTTGTACAGGGATACGTGGGCAAGCAGGCGCTGACGGACCCGACCGCCGAGCACCGCGCGCTCATGAACGAGACCGAGTACGTCATCCAGGCGGACAAGTCCGGCTTCAAGTACGCCTGGGCGTCCGAGCACCACTTCCTGGAGGAGTACTCGCACCTCTCGGCCAACGACGTGTTCCTCGGGTACCTGGCGCACGCGACCGAGCGCATCCACCTCGGCTCCGGCATCTTCAACCCGCTCGCCCAGGTCAACCACCCCGTGAAGGTCGCCGAGAAGGTGGCCATGATGGACCACCTCAGCGAGGGGCGGTTCGAGTTCGGCAGCGGGCGCGGGGCCGGCTCGCACGAGATCCTCGGCTTCTTCCCCGGTGTGACGGACATGAACCACACCAAGGAGATCTGGGAAGAGACCATCGCCGAGTTCCCGAAGATGTGGCTCCAGGACGAGTACGTCGGGTTCCAGGGCAAGCACTGGTCGCTCCCGCCGCGCAAGATCTTCCCCAAGCCGTACGGGCAGTCCCACCCCGCCATGTGGTACGCGGCCGGGTCCCCGCCCTCCTACGCGATGGCCGCCCGCAAGGGACTCGGCGTGCTCGGCTTCAGCGTCCAGAAGGTGTCCGACATGGAGTGGGTGCTCGAGCAGTACAAGAACGCCGTCCAGGACGCCGAGCCCATCGGCGACTTCGTCAACGACAACGTGATGGTGACCTCGACCGCGATCTGCGCCGAGACCCACGACAAGGCCGTCGACATCGCGGTCAGCGGCGGGCTCAACTACCTGCAGTCGCTGGTCTTCCGGTACCACGACACGTTCCCGCGGCCCGACGGCATCCCCGAGTGGCCCGAGATCCTGCCCGAGTACAACCGGGAGATCATCGAACTCCTCATCGCCGAGGAGCTGATGATCTGCGGTGACCCCGACGAGGTGCTCCAGCAGTGCAAGCGGTGGGAGCAGGCCGGGGCCGACCAGCTGTCGTTCGGGCTGCCGATCGGGATCTCGCACGAGGACACGCTGAACACGATCAAGCTCATCGGTGAGCATGTCGTGCCGAAGATCGACACGGATCCGGTGCACCGGACGACGCGGTTCAGGTCGGCCGGGGCCTGACCGTCCCCAGCTGCCTCGGCCTTCCTCCTCCCGGACAGGAGGGCCGGGGCCTGTCCCTGTCACGGGGCTCCGCCCCGGACCCCGCTCCTCAATCGCCGGAGGGGCTTGCCGTGGGCGCTCTGCCCGGTTCTCCGCTCTCCGTCGCCGGAGGGCTTTGATGTTGCTGAGCTGGACTTTTGGGAGCATGGCATGCTCGATCACCTCATCCAGGGCGTCACCGTCGTCGACGGGACCGGCGCCCCCGCTCACGTCGCCGACGTCGGCATCCGCGACGGCCGTATCGCCGTCGTCGCCGAGCCCGGAGCCGTCACCGAACAGGCGCGGACGAGCGAGGACGCCGCGGGGCTCGTGCTCGCGCCCGGGTTCGTCGACCCGCACACCCACTACGACGCCCAGCTGTTCTGGGACCCGTACGCCACCCCCTCGCTCAACCACGGCGTGACCACCGTCGCGGGCGGCAACTGCGGGTTCACGCTCGCGCCGCTGCACCCCGACCGGCCCGCGGACGCCGACTACACGCGCCGCATGATGTCCAAGGTCGAGGGCATGTCGCTGGTCGCCCTCGAGGAGGGCGCCCCGTGGACCTGGAACTCGTTCGGCGAGTACCTCGACGCGCTCGACGGCCGGATCGCGGTCAACGCCGGGTTCATGGTCGGGCACTGCGCGCTGCGCCGGTACGTGATGGGCGCCGACGCGGTGGGCGGACAGCCCAGCGAGGAACAGATGCGGCAGATGCTCGATCTGTTCCACGAGGCCATGGAGGCCGGGGCGTGGGGTCTTTCCACCACGCAGTCGTCCACGCACTCGGACGGTGACGGCGCGCCCGTCGCGTCGCGGCACGCGCTGCCCGCCGAGCTGATCGCCCTCAGCCGGGCGGTCGGCGAGCACGAGGGGACGCAGCTGGAGGCGATCGTCGCCGGGTGCCTGGACCAGTTCAGCGACGACGAGATCGACCTGTTCGTCGAGATGAGCGCGGCCGCCGGGCGGCCGCTCAACTGGAACGTGCTCACGATCGACGCCGCCGTGCCCGAGCGGGTGCCGCGCCAGCTCGTGCCGAGCGAGCGCGCCCGCAAGGCCGGCGGCCGGATCGTCGCCCTGACCATGCCGATCCTGACGCCGATGAACATGTCGCTCGGCACCTTCTGCGCGCTCAACCTCATCCCCGGCTGGGGCGAGATCCTCGGCCTGCCGGTCGACGAGCGGATCGCGAAACTGCGGGACCCCGCCGTGCGCGCCGAGATGCTGCGCCGGGCCGGCAGCAAGGAGGCGGGCGTCTTCCGGCGGCTCGCGCACTTCGGGCGGTACGTCATCGGGGACACGTACACCCCGGCCAACGAGGGGCTCACCGGGCGGGTCGTGCGGGACATCGCCGCCGAGCGCGGGCAGGAGCCCTTCGAGTGCCTCGTCGAGATCTGCGCCAACGACCGGCTGCGCACGGTCCTGTGGCCGATGCCGACGGACAACGACCCGGACTCGTGGGCGCTGCGCGCCGAGACCTGGCAGCACGAGGACGTCATGCTCGGCGGCTCCGACGCGGGTGCGCACCTGGACCGGATGTGCGGGGCGCCGTACACGACGCGCTTCCTCGGCGACTGCCTGCGCGGGCGGAAGCTGGTCGGTCTGGAGCAGGCCGTGAAGATGCTGACCGACGACCCGGCCCGGCTGTTCGGGCTGCGCGAACGCGGGCGGATCCAGGAGGGCTACCACGCCGACCTCGTCCTCTTCGACCCGGAGACCGTCGACGCGGGCAAGGCGACACTCGTGCACGACCTGCCCGGCGACAGCCCCCGGCTCGACTCGCAGGCGCTCGGGATCACGGCCGTGTGGGTCAACGGCGTCGAGGCGATCCGCGGCGACGTGGTGAGCGGGGCCGTGCCCGGCAAGGTGCTGCGCTCCGGGCAGGACACGCGGACGGTGAGCACCAAGTGACGTACACGGAGGGGAAGCTGTTCGTCGGCGGCGAGTGGACCGAGCCGGCCGGCGGGCACTACGACGTGGTCGACCCGGCGACCGAGCGGGTCGTGGGCCCGGCGCCCGAGGCCTCCCGGGAGCAGGTGCGGGACGCGGCGCGGGCCGCCGCCGACGCGTTCGGGCCGTGGTCGCGGACCCGGCCCGAGGAACGCGCGGCGATCCTCGACCGGGCCGCCGACCTCATGCAGCGGGACTTCACGGCCCACGCCGAGCTGGCCCAGGCGGAGAGCGGGGCCACGACCGGCACGGCACGCGGCATGCAGGTCGCGGTCGGCGTGGCCCGGTTCCGGCGGTACGCCAGGGGTGCCCTGGAACCCGTCGAGCAGGGGCTGCCGCCGCAGATCAACGACGCGGGACCGATGGGGAAGGCGGGCGTCGTGGGGGCGCTCGCGCTGCGCCGGCCGGTCGGCGTCGTCACCTGCATCACCTCGTACAACAACCCGTGGGCGAACCCGGCGGGCAAGGTCGCGCCCGCGCTCGCCATGGGCAACACCGTGGTGGTGAAACCGGCGCCGCAGGACCCGCTGTCCGTGTACCGGATGGCGGCGGCCCTGGAGGAGGCCGGGGTCCCGCCGGGCGTCGTCAACGTGGTCAGTGGGGCGTCCGCGGACGTCGGGCAGGCCGCGGTCGAGGCGCCCGAGGTCGACATGGTCAGCTTCACCGGCTCCACGGCGGTCGGGCAGGCGATCGGCGAGGTGTGCGGTCGCACGATGAAGCGGCAGCTGATGGAGCTGGGCGGCAAGGGCGCGGCCGTCGTGTTCGCGGACGCGGACCTGGACTCCGCCGTCGCCGGGATCGGCACCACGTACGCCTTCTACAGCGGGCAGATCTGCACCGCCCCGACGCGGGCGCTGGTGCACCGCTCCGTGTACGACGCGTTCGTGGCAAAGCTGCGCGCCTACACCGGCTTCATGAAGGTCGGCGACCCGCGCGTCAAGGGCACGGTCGTCGGGCCCGTCATCTCCGCCGCGCACCGCGACCGCATCGAGTCGTACGTGGAGCTCGGCCGCAAGGAGGGCGCCACGGTCGTCACGGGCGGCGACCGGCCCGAGGGCCCCGGCACCGGCTTCTACGTCGCGCCGACACTCCTCGCGGACTGCACGAACGACATGCGGGTCGTGCGGGAGGAGATCTTCGGGCCGGTCGTCGCGGTCGTGCCGTTCGACGGGGACGAGGACGAGGCGGTGGCGCTCGCGGACGACAGCGACTACGGGCTCATCGACTACGTGTGGTCCGGCGACGTCGCGAAGGCGTTCCGGGTCGCGCGGCGGTTGCGGGCGGGTGGGGTCGGCGTGAACACGGTCGCCCGCAACATGGAGGCGCCGTTCGGCGGTTTCAAGAAGAGCGGGGTGGGCCGCGACGTCGGCTCGTACGCCCTGCACGCGTACAGCGAGCTCCAGTCCATCGTGTGGCCCGGCTGACCCATTCCCCGGAGGGGCTTGATGTGGCCACCTTTCGCGTTCGCCCCGCAGGGCGAGGGCGGGGCTGCACACCAGCCCCGTAAGGGGCGCGGGGAACTGCGCGCTCAGCCACGACGCACCCGTCACCCGGCGACGACACCGCACCCCGCAACGGCGCCACCCCCAGGGGCTCCGCCCCGGCCCCCGCTCCTCAATCGCCGGAGGGGCTTGATTTGGGCGCTGCACACCAGCCCCGCCAGGGGCGCGGGGAACTGCGCGCTCAGCCACGACGCACCCGTCACCCGGCGACGAACCCTCAGCCTGCGGCGGCGGTCACGGTCCCAGGAACACCGGGTTCGTGAAGGCGGCCAGGGCGCCGGGCAGGCCCGGGACCGTCGCGGGGTGCCGGATCTCGGCGCGTACGTACGCCGCGTAGGACGGCGTCGTGCGCCAGGTCACCGAGCCGCTGCCGGACGCGGGCAGCGCCGCGGAGGTGACGAGGGTGCCCGCGTCCGTGACGAGGTGGAGGGTGCAGCCGGGCACACCGCTCGCCTCCAGGGTCACCGTCACCGGCGCGTCCGAGGGCACACGGAGCCGCTCCCCGATGCCCGCCGCGCGGCCCCGCCCACCGGCCGCGCCGAAGGTGAGCGCGACGTCCCGGCTCTCGGCGACGTACGAGCGGCCGGCGCGCAGGCCCTCCTGGATCGCGGTGCGGGTCAGGTCGTCGGCCAGGACGACGGTCTGCGGCCCGCCGATCCGGTCCGGGTCGCGGTGGGCGTCGCTGTTGCCCATGGCCGGGATCCAGCCGCCGCCGGAGTGCCGCCCGGTGCGGGCGTACGCGACCAGGGTGTTGTCCCAGTCGGCCAGGGACACCTCGTCGTCGGGGGTGTACGGGCCGTTCCACACCTCCACCGCGTCGGCCTCGCCGAAGCCGAACTTCCAGCCGCAGCCGATGCACGTGGCGTGCGGGTGCGCGGGCACGACGAGGCCGCCCGCCCGGCGGACCTGGTCGGCGTACTTCCCGAAGCGGTTGTCGCGGGCCCGGTAGCGCCAGTCGACGAACGTGCCGGGGTCGGTGCCGAGCGCGACCACGTGCCCGTTGCGGGTGGTGATCTCCTCGCCGAGCAGCACGAGCAGGTCGTCCCCGGCGACGTCCGCCCAGTGCGCGTGCGCGGAGTGCGTGTTGTGGTCGGAGGTGTTGATGAAGTCCAGCCCGGCGGCGCGGGCCAGGGCGCCGATCTCCGCCGGGGTGCGCCGCCCGTCCGAGTACCAGGAGTGGATGTGGCAGTCGCCGCGGTACCAGGCACGGCCCCGGCCGCGGGCCCGCTCCGGCGGGTAGGAGGGGTGCGGGGTGCGGCCCTGCGCGCCGTGCGTGAGCGTGACCGTCACCGAGTACGGCAGCCCGTCGGGGGCGACCGTGTACGGGCCGAGCGCGATGTGCCAGGTGCCCGCGCGGACCGGGCCCGGGACGTAGCCGGGCGTGGCGTCGTCGGCCCGCACGAAGAACTCCGTGCGGGCGCCGCCGGACCAGCCGCGGAAGCCCCGGCCGCCGAGGTCCGTGCCGCGCTCGTCGAAGAGGCCGATGTCGAGGGCGTTGTTCTGCGTGCCGGCCGGGACCGTCGCCTTCTCGTACGTGTAAGCGACGTGGATCTCGCGCACCCCGGCCGGCACCTCGACCGGCAGGTACACGAAGTCCGGTGCGCCCGGCGGCAGGGTGCCGGTGAGGGTCCGGGTGCTCTGCGAGCCCTCGGCGGCGCTGGCGAAGCTCATGGTGCCGAGGGTAAGGGCGGCGGCCGCCCCGGTCACGAGCAGCGCCCGTCTGCCCGGTCCGTGTCCGTGGTCGATGGCGTCGGTGCACATATCGCGGCTCCCCAGGGGTCGGAAGTGACGGGTGCGACCCTGGCATTGAGCCGTGAACTTCCCCGTAAGGGAAGGGAATCGGGGCATGACGGCCCTGAGTGCCGGGCCCGGCGTCGGTTTCCGGTCACCCGCCCGGCAGACCCCCGGTGAACGGGCCTGGACTCCTGTGACCCCCGGCGTTAGGAATGCCGCATGCGGATCTCGACCACGATCTTCCTGACCGACGAGACCATCACCCCCGTGCGCCTCGCGCGCGAACTGGAACAGCGCGGCTTCGCGGGCCTCTACCTGCCCGAGCACACGCACATCCCCACCGAGCGCACGACCCCGTACCCCAACGGCGGCGACCTGCCCCGCGAGTACACCCGCACCCTCGACCCGTTCGTGGCGCTCGGTCAGGCGGCCGCCGTCACCGAGCGGATCGCGGTCGGCACCGGCATCTCGCTGATCGCCCAGCACGATCCGATCGCCTTCGCCAAGCAGATCGCGACCCTGGACCACCTCAGCGGCGGCCGCTGCACGCTCGGCGTCGGCTTCGGCTGGAACCGGGAGGAGGCCGACGACCACGGGGTCGAGTGGCGCACCCGGCGCGAGCTGGTGCGCGACCGGATCGGCCTGATGAAGGCCCTGTGGGCGGACGAACCGACCGCGTACGCAGGTGAGTTCGGGCAGTCGGTGCGGGCCAGCACCGCCTACCCGAAGCCGTACCGGGGCGGCGCGCCCCGCATCATGGTCGGCGGGGCCGCGGGGCCGAAGCTCTTCGCGCAGGTCTGCGCGTACGCGGACGGCTGGATGCCCATCGGGGGCGGCGGCCTGGGCCGTACCCTGCCCGAACTGCGCGAGCGGTGGCAGGACGCGGGCCGCGACCCGGCCGCGCTCCAGGTCGTCCCCTACGCGGTACTGCCCACGCCCGGCAAGCTCGCGCACTACGCGGAGCAGGGCGTCGAGGAGGTCGTGCTCCAACTGCCGCCCGGGGACACGGCGACGGTGCTCAAGGTGCTCGACGACTACCAGCAGTATCTGTAGGGGGGCTCATGCGCCTCAGGCGCTCTCGAAGCGGTGCGGGCTCGCTCGTATGCTCGGTTCATGAGTGATCAGGACGCCGTGCCGCAGAGCGGACCGCAGACCGGCCGCCCCACCGCCAACGCGATGCGCCGCGCGCTGAGAAGGGCCAGGGACGGCGTCGCGCTCGACGTGACGGAGGCGGCGGTGCTGCTCCAGGCGCGCGGCGCCGACCTGGACGACCTCACGGCGTCCGCCGCCCGCGTGCGCGACGCCGGGCTGGCGGCGGCCGGGCGGCCGGGCGTCATCACGTACTCCAGGAGCGTCTTCGTCCCGCTGACCCGGCTGTGCCGCGACAAGTGCCACTACTGCACGTTCGTCACCGTGCCCGGGAAGCTGCGGCGGGCCGGGCACGGGATGTTCATGTCGCCGGACGAGGTCCTCGACATCGCGCGCAAGGGCGCCGCGCTCGGCTGCAAGGAAGCCCTCATCACCCTCGGCGACAAGCCCGAGGACCGCTGGCCCGAGGCGCGGGAGTGGCTCGACGCGCACGGCTACGACGACACGATCGCGTACGTGCGGGCCATATCGATCCGCATCCTGGAGGAGACCGGGCTGCTGCCGCACCTCAATCCGGGCGTGCTGTCCTGGACGGACTTCCAGCGGCTCAAGCCGGTCGCCCCGTCGATGGGCATGATGCTGGAGACGACCGCCGAACGCCTGTGGTCCGAGCCCGGCATGCCGCACTTCGGCTCGCCGGACAAGGAACCGGCGGTGCGGCTGCGGGTCCTGGAGGACGCGGGCCGCTCGTCCGTCCCCTTCACCAGCGGGCTGCTCATCGGGATCGGCGAGACATACGAGGAGCGCGCCGACTCGCTGTTCGCGCTGCGCCGTGTCGCGCGCTCGTACCACGGCGTGCAGGAGCTGATCATCCAGAACTTCCGCGCCAAACCGGACACGGCGATGCGCGGGATGCCGGACGCCGACCTCGACGACCTCGTCGCCACGGTCGCCGTCGCCCGGCACATCATGGGCCCGGCCGGGAACCTTCAGGCCCCGCCGAACCTCGTCGACGGCGAGTACGCGCGCCTCATCGCCGCGGGGATCGACGACTGGGGCGGCGTCTCCCCGGTCACGATCGACCACGTCAACCCGGAGAAGCCGTGGCCGCAGCTGGAGGAGCTCGCGGAGCGGTCCGCGGAGGCCGGGTTCGAGCTGCGCGAACGGCTGTGTGTGTACCCGGAGTTCGTGACGCGCGGCGAGCCGTGGCTCGACCCGCGGCTGCTGCCGCACGTGCGGGCGCTGGCCGACCCGGAGACGGGGCTCGCGGTCGCGGACGCGCCCGTCGTGGGCCGTCCCTGGCAGGAGCCCGACGAGGGGTACGTCGCGGCGTCGGGCCGCACCGACCTGCACCGCACCATCGACACCGAGGGGCGCACGTCCGACCGGCGTGACGACTTCGACGAGGTGTACGGCGACTGGGCCGCGCTGCGTGAACAGGCGGCGCCCGGCATGGTCCCCGAGCGCCTCGACGGCGACGTCCGGGCCGCGCTGAAGCAGGCCGCCGACGACCCGACGCGGCTCACCGACGACGAGGCGCTCGCGCTGCTGCACGCGGACGGGCCCGCGCTCGACGCGCTGTGCGGCATCGCGGACGACATCCGCAAGACGGTCAACGGCGACGACGTCACGTACATCGTCACGCGGAACATCAACTTCACGAACGTCTGCTACACCGGCTGCCGCTTCTGCGCGTTCGCCCAGCGCCGCACCGACGCCGACGCGTACACGCTCTCCCTGGACCAGGTCGCCGACCGGGCGCAGCAGGCGTGGGACGTCGGCGCCGTCGAGGTCTGCATGCAGGGCGGCATCCATCCGGACCTGCCGGGGACGGCGTACTTCGACATCGCGAAGGCGGTGAAGGAGCGCGTGCCGGGAATGCACGTGCACGCCTTCTCGCCGATGGAGGTCGTCAACGGCGCGACCCGGACCGGCCTGTCGATCCGTGAGTGGCTGACCGCCGCGAAGGAGGCCGGTCTTGACTCGATCCCGGGCACGGCGGCGGAGATCCTGGACGACGAGGTGCGCTGGGTCCTGACCAAGGGCAAGCTGCCGACCGCGACCTGGATCGAGGTCGTCAAGACGGCCCACGAGCTGGGCATCCGGTCGAGCTCGACGATGATGTACGGGCATGTGGACCAGCCGCGGCACTGGCTGGGGCACCTGCGCACGCTGGCGGCGCTCCAGAAGGCCGCACTGTCCAAAAACGTGGACGGGTTCACGGAGTTCGTGACGCTGCCGTTCATCCACACGAACGCGCCCGTGTACCTCGCCGGGATCGCCCGCCCGGGTCCGACGACCCGCGACAACCGCGCGGTGACCGCGATGGCCCGCGTCCTGCTCCACCCGCACATCCCGAACATCCAGACCAGCTGGGTCAAGCTCGGCTCCGAGGGCGCCGCCGAGATGCTCCGCTCGGGCGCCAACGACCTGGGCGGCACGCTGATGGAGGAGACGATCTCGCGGATGGCCGGGTCGTCGTACGGCTCGTACAAGTCGGTCGAGGACCTCGTCGCGGTCGCCGCCGCGGCGGGCCGTCCGGCGAAGCCGCGTACGACGCTGTACGGGGAGGTCCCCGAGGAGCGCGTCCGGGCCGCGGCGGCCTCGGACGGCCACCTGCCTCAGCTCCTGCCCGTCCTGGAGGACCCCGAGCGGCGCTGACCGCGGCCCGGGGCGCCCGGCTCAGACGCGCGGATACCGGGCCAGCCAGCCCGGCGACGACCCGGAGGGCCCGTGCAGGGCGGGCCCCTGGGTCATCTCCATGGCGAAGTCGTCGGCGAGCTCGAGGATCGTGGAGCGGCCCTCCAGCTCCGTGATCCAGGCCGGCGGCAGCGCCGTCTCGCCGTGCAGCGCCCCGAGCAGGGCCCCGCACACGGTGCCGACCTGCGCGGACGGCCCGCCGTGGTGCACGGCGAGGCGCAGCCCGTGCCGGACGTCCTCGCCGACCAGCGCGCAGTACACGGCGGCGCCGAGGACGCCGGCCGCGCCGCCGCCGTCGACGAGCTCGGTGACCCGGGCGCCGGTCGGCAGGCCCTGCCGGACGGCGCCGAGGGCGTGCTGGAGGGCGTCCACGACCGGCTGGTGACCGGGGCGCGCGGCCAGCAGGGCCAGGGCCCGCTGCACCGCCGCGTCCAGCGAGTCGCCGCGGGCGACGCCGTGCACGATGACCGCGTGGGCGCCCGCCGCGAGGAACGCCTCGGGCGCCCCGTGGGTGTGCACGGCGCACTCCACGGCGAGCTGGATCACGAGCTGCGGCTCCCAGCCGACGAGCAGTCCGAACGGGGCCGAGCGGGCCACCGCCTCGGGCCCGGCGTCGTCCGGGTTCTTGGGCCGGTCCAGGGTGCCCATGACGTCGTTGCCGAGGCCCAGCAGCAGGGACTGGGCGGCGCCGCGCCGCGAGTAGAGCCACTCCTCGCGGGCCAGCCAGCCGTCCTCCTTGCGGCGCTCGTCGGGTCCCCAGTCGCGCTGGGTGGCGGCCCAGCGCAGATAGGCCTTGTGCACGTCGGTGGGCGGGTGCCAGGCGCCGGCGTCGCGCCGCACCTGGGCCCGGATCAGGCCGTCGACGGTGAACAGGGACAGCTGGGTGGCCGCGGTGATCGCGCCGACGCGCCCGTACGCGGGCACGAGCTGGGTGCCGGCCGGTTCGGCGGGTGCGGCGGCGGGGTCGCCGGGCTCGTCCAGCGGGGCGCCGAGGGTGTCGCCGAGCGCTCCGCCGAGCAGGGTGCCGCGGACCCGGCTGCGGAAGTCCTGCTGTTCGGCACGGCCCCACACGGCCACGGCGGCGGACGGTGCGCCCATCGGCCCTTCCTCCCTCACGGCCTCGGCCACGACCTCGGGCCGGCGTCCGGCTTCGGGCGTCCGGCATCAGACATTCGGCAAGCACTGTAATCGACCGGGCGCGACCGGCCCCGTTCGCTTGCGTGACAGACGAGCGGCCCTCTGCCCCTAAGTGACCGGGAACACGGCGGTCTTGCGCGGGTTCGGCGTGATCTGGGTGCTTTGCGAAGGCGTACGGCCCGCAGGCGCGTGTGCGCCTGCGGGCCGCTGCCGTCGTGTGCCGGCCGGTGCCGTCCGGTGCCGTGCCGCCGGTTTCAGAGGCGCTGCACGTCGTCCGCGGAGCCCGCGGGGGACGGCACGGTCGCGGCGGCGCCGGTGCTGCCGGGGCCGTCGTCGTCCGTGTTCACGCGCTCGATGAGCAGGTCGCGCTCGGGGGTGTCCTCCGGCTTGACGAAGCCGATGACGATGTAGAGGACGAGCGAGACGGCGAGCGGGATCGACACCTGGTACTCGAGCGGCACGCCGCCCTCGACGTTCCAGCTGATCGGGTAGTTGACGAGCCAGAACGCGAGCAGGCCCATCGCCCAGCTGGTGAGCGCCGCCGTGGGTCCGGACTTGCGGAAGGTGCGCAGCAGGCCCAGCATCATCGGGATCGCGATCGGACCCATGAGGCCCGCGACCCACTTGATGACGACGGTGATGATGTCCTTGAACGTGGGCGAGTTGACCTGGGTGGCGACCGCCATGGACAGGCCGAGGAAGATCACCGTGGTGAGGCGGGCGGCGAGCAGTCCCTTGTTCCCGATCCACTGCTCCTTGGCCTTCTTCGACAGGGCGGGCGCCACGTCCCGGGTGAAGACGGCGGCGATCGCGTTCGCGTCGGAGGAGCACATGGCCATCGTGTGCGAGAAGAAGCCGACGATGACGAGGCCCAGCAGGCCGTGCGGCAGCAGCTGTTCGGTCATCAGGCCGTAGGAGTCGGAGCCGTCCGGCTTCTGGGCGTGCACCAGGAGCGGCGAGACCCACATGGGGAAGAAGAGGACGACCGGCCACACCAGCCACAGGACCGCGGAGAGGCGGGCGGAGCGGGTGGCCTCGCGGGCCGAGCCCGTGGCCATGTAGCGCTGCGCCTGGTTGAGCATGCCGCCGTTGTACTCGAAGAGCTTGATGAAGAGGAACGCCAGCAGGAACACGGTGCCGTAGGGGCCGACGAGCGGCTTGCCGTGGCCCGCGAGCTCGGGCTCGTCCCAGACGCCGAAGATGCCGCCGAAGGGGCCGAGCTTGGAGACGACGGCGACGAACATGGCGACGCCGGCGATGAGCTGGATGATGAACTGCCCGAGCTCGGTGAGGGCGTCGGCCCACAGTCCGCCGATGGTGCAGTAGATCGCGGTGATGACGCCGGTGATCAGGATGCCCTGGTTGATCGAGATGCCGGTGAAGACGGACAGCAGCGTCGCGATGGCCGCCCACTTGGCGGCGACGTCCACGATCTTGAGCAGCATGCCGGACCAGGCGAGCGCCTGCTGGGTGCCGAGGTTGTACCGGTTCTTGAGGTACTCGAGCGGCGAGGCCACGTGCAGCCGGGACCGCAGCCGGTTGATGCGGGGGGCGAACAGCCGGGCGCCGATGGCGATGCCGAGCGCGATGGGGAAGGACCAGGTGACGAAGGACGTCACGCCGTACGTGTACGCGATGCCGGCGTAGCCGGTGAACATGACGGCGCTGTAGCCCGACATGTGGTGCGAGATGCCGGAGAGCCACCAGGGCATCTTGCCGCCGGCCGTGAAGAAGTCGGAGACGTTGTCCACGCGTTTGTGGGACCAGACGCCGATCGCGACCATGATGCCGAAGTAGCCGATGAGCACGGCCCAGTCGAGACTGTTCATGTGCCCCCTCCAGGGGTCCGCCTTGTGAACGTTACGGCGCTTCGTCAGTGCGTCCGTTCCAGCGGTCGTCCCCGTGCGGGAGTGGGGACTTCGGGGATTGAACCGGTTGTCCGGGGGGCCGGTCAAGAGTTCTCGCGGTCACGGATGTGAACCGAGATCAGCAAGGCGAACGTTTTTGCCTTTTCGTGACCCTGCGGGGAGTTGTCGTGAACGTGACCCGGGCCACACCATGAGCGGGCACTTCGTCAGTCGGACCTGCGTCACGAGGCACGGCATCGGCCGGCCGGAACGCGAACGACCGCACGGGATGCGGGTCCCGTGCGGTCGCGTGAGGGAGAGAGAGGGGGTGGTCGTCAGCGCATGAGTTCGCCCGCGTTCACCAGGAGTTGCTGGCCGGTGATGGCGCGGGCCCGGTCCGAGGCGAGGAACGCCGCGGCGTCCGCCACGTCGCCGTCGGTGGCGAGCTCCGGCAGGGCCATCCGCCCGGTGAGCCGGGCCAGCACCTCGTCCTCCGGCACGCCCTCTGTCTGTGCCGTGAACTGCACGTAGGCCTGCACCGGCGGGCCCCACATCCAGCCCGGCAGCACCGTGTTCACCCTGATGCGGTGCGGGCCGAGCTCCCGGGCGAGGGAGTACATGGCGCTCGTCAGCGCGCCCTTCGACGCCGCGTACGCGGCCTGGCGCACCTGGGACGGGGCGGCCACCGCGGACTGGGTGCCGATGATGACGACCGAGCCGCCGCGCTCCTTCAGGGCGGGCAGGCAGGCCCGCGTCATGCGCAGCGTGCCGAGCAGGTTCACGTCGATCACCTGCCGCCAGGTGTCGAAGTCGGCGTCCTCGAGCCCCCCGAAGTAGCTGTCCCAGGCGGCGACGTGCACCACCGCGTCCACCCGGCCGAACCGCTCGCGGGCCAGGGCCGCCAGCGCCTCGCACTGCTCCTCGTCGCCGATGTCCGTCGCCCGGTACGCGGTCCGGGCGCCCTCCGGGTCGAGTTCGGCCGCGGACTTGGCGAGCCGGGCCTCGGTGCGCGCGCCGAGCACCGCGTTCGCGCCGTCGCGCAGCACCGCCGCCACGACCTGGTGGCCGAGTCCGGCGCCGACGCCGGAGACGAGCACGGTCCTTCCCGCGAGCAGTCCGCTCGATGTCGTCGTCATCGGTTGCCTCCCGGCTCTGGCGCTCTATCTGACGGGGCGTCAGAGTAGGGGCGTCGAACGGAAGACGGAACCCTCACGGCGAAGGGGAACGGGCATGAGCGAGGCACCGGACACCGCGGACACCCGCAGCGACACCTACGCGGAACTGGCATCGGTCGGCCCCTACGGGGTGCGCCCGGGCCACGCCCTCATCACCATGGTCGAGCCGCACCCGGGGCACGAGTACGCGTACAACCGCTGGTACGAGGACGACCACTACTACGCCGGTGCGATGGCGATGCCCTGGATGTACGCGGGCCGCCGCTGGGTCGCCCCGCGCGACCTGCAACTCCTGCGCCGGCCCGAGAAGTCGGCTGTCGCCGAGCCCGTCACCGCGGGCTGCTACCTCTCCACGTACTGGATCACCGAGGGCCGCTACGCCGAGCACATGAAGTGGACCGTCGGCATCAACAAGCGCCTCAACCGCGACGGCCGCGTCTACCAGGACCGCACCCACGTCTTCACGGCCTTCCAGGACCACGAGGCGACCGTCTACCGCGACGGCGCCGCCGGGCCGCGCGACGTCCACGCCCTCGACCACCCGTACGCGGGCCTCGTCCTGGAGGTCGTCGACGTGGAGCGGGCCGAGCAGCGGCCCGCGCTCGTGGAGTGGCTGCGCACGAAGCACCTGCCGCGCGCGGTCGCCGGCTCACCGGCCGCGCTGGTCACGCTCTTCCGGCCGACGCCGCTGCCGGGGGACCGGATGACCTACGTGAAGCAGGTCGAGGGCGTCGACACCCGGCTGACCCTGCTCTGGTTCCTGGAGGCGGATCCGCGGGAGTGCTGGGAGGAGCACTTCGCGGGGCTCGGCGACCAGGTGGCGGCGGCGGGGCTCGGGGCCAGGGTCGAGCTCATGGCGCCGTTCGTCCCGACGGTGCCGGGCACCGACCGGTACGTCGACCGGCTGCGCGCCTAGGCCTGTCCGGCGGATCAGGTCGCGTCCGGGTGGCCCCGGGGCATGGCAAAGCCCCCTCGGCCAGGACGGCGGGCCAGTCGAGAGGGCTCCAGGGTGGTGCTGGTCGTGCCGGGTCCTGCTGGATATGTCCGGACGGCGCTGAATCAGAAGGAACCCGCGCTCACCTCGTGCACGAACGCGTTCCAGGACTCGGGGGTGAACCCGATCGCGGGACCCGCAGTGACCTTCGAGTCCCGCACCGCGATGGCGTGCACCACCGGCGACTTCACCTCTACACACGCGCCGTTCCCCGTGGAATACGAGGACTTGATCCAGGATTCCGCGGCGCCTTGCTGGATTGCCATGTTCTGCTCCGGTTCAGACAGTGGTCGAATTGCATCCCCGCCTGGAGGTCCAGAGCGGTTCTCGCCAAGGATGGTGTCCTGATGGCGTGATCGACGCTACTCGCCAACTGAGCCGCATGAAGTGGCCGTTCACCCGACCGGATGGCATATTCCATAGGGGTCTTCCATTTCTCCGAGGCGAAGGTGTACCGTGCGGCGCTTTGCCTCGGAGAAGCGGAATCAAGGCCGGAATCCGCCCGTCCGTTTTGCTGTCGAAGATCGACAGGGCGGGGCGGCCGTCCCCTAGCGGGCGTACTCCTTCGCGATGTCGGAGATGAACTGTCGCGATTGGTCCACATTCAGGGCCTGTGCCCGGAGATGCTCGTACATGACGCTGTATTTCTGAACGTCATTCGCCTTCTCCAGATAAAGATCACTGGTGACGCCCTCGATGTACACCACGCTGGAATCCGCGGCGTCCGGGAACTCCAGAATGGCGTACTGCCCGTTCAGCCCGGGGTGCGCCCCCATGTCGAACGGGATCACCTGCACGGTCACGTGCGGCAGCTGCGACTGCTCCACCAGGTGCTCCAACTGCTCGCGCATCACGCTCTTGCCGCCGACCACGCGCTTCAGTGCGGCCTCGTCGAGCACCGTCCACAGGCGCAGCGGGTTGTCGGGCGCCTGGATGCGCTCCTGGCGGCGCATCCGGACCTGGACGCGCTTCTCGATGTCCTGCGAGACGGTCTCCGGCAGTGCGCCGTTGATCAGCGCCTCCGCGTAGCCGCGGGTCTGGAGCAGGCCCGGGACGACCTGCGGATCGTAGATGCGCAGGCTCGCCGCGTCCGTCTCCAGGCCGATGTAGACCGAGTACGGGATGTCGCCGAAGGAGTGCCACCAGCCCTGCTGGCGCGAGTCCTTGGCCATCTGCATCAGCGAGTCCACGATGCGGTGGTCCTCGACCTCGTACACCCCGCACAGGTCGCGCACGTCGCGCTGGCTGATGCTGCGCCGCCCGTTCTCCAGGCGGCTGATCTTCGACTGGGACACCAGGAGGCGCTCGGCGACCTCTTCGGCGGTCATGCCCTTGAGCTCACGGAGCCTGCGCAGCTCCTGGCCCAACCGGCGTCGCCTGACGGTGGGATTGACATTGGACGCCACGGGACGTGCACCTCCGGCTGCGTGCATTTCGCTGTTCCGCATACTTTGCGTATCTGCTGTTCAGCACATTGCCACTCGGGCGCGTCCCGGCGCTGGAAAACGACGGATATACGTGCGATACGCAGCACAAACGCGAAGCGCGGGGTGGGGGACCGGGGCGTCGTCCGGACGCCCGGCCCCCCACCCCGCGCGATACAGCGGCTCCCGGACCGGTCGGTGGGGACTGCGGTGCGGCGCTGGTGGTGCGGGTGGTGCGAGTAGTGCGGTGCTGCGGTCGTGCGGGTGGTGCGGGTGGTGCGGTGGATCTCTGTCGTGCCGGCCGGTCAGTGCGCCACGGCGCGCGCCATGGAACCGTGCCGCGGCTGCATCGGGACGCCCCTGGCGGGCTCCGGTGCGCCACCCCGGCCCGCCGGGGCGGCGGGCGAACGGCGTGGCTGCGCGGCCACCCCGTTCTGGACGTCCATCACGGCGTGCGCCACGAGGCCGCCCATCGGGTCGTGCCTGATCAGGTCCCGCAGCCGGGAACGGGACGATCGTCCCTCGTTGCCCGGGTACAGGTGCTTGCCGAGGCCGACCGCGTGGGCCAGCGCGGCGAGCGCCGCGGTCCGTGGGTCCGGCGGTACGCCGGTCCGGATCGCCGAGTCCAGCCGGGTTCTGATCTCCCGGCTGATCGCCGTGTCCGTCGCCTGGTAGCGAGTCGTCGGCAGCACTCCGCACATCTGGCCCGCCACGGCATGCACCATGCCGCACCGCTCCAGATGCGAGAGATACGTCTGGCGGAGCCCGAGACGGGGCCCGCCTATCCAGTGGACCGCCCGTACGGGAGCGCCACGCCTTCGCAGCAACTCCAACGCGCAGTCGAGTGTCGGATCTCCAGTCGGCCGTGGCACCACCACGGCGATACGATCCCCGTCTGGGGCTATCCGTCCGGCCAGCGCCAGCTCCACTAGCTGTGCACCGGCCAGACCGAGGTCGAGCGACTGCGGCTGCGCTGTGGTACCCGTGGTCGGGTCCAGAGCGAGCAGCAGAAGCTCTTCCGGAATAGTTCTGCGGCTCCTGCCCATCCATGCCTCCCCGCGTGGATGTCTGACAGGGTGACCCCTCTCACATTGGTCTGTCGAGAGTGCGTGGGGGGTTTGGACGGGAACCAGTAGGTATGTCGTTCTCGTCTACCCGGTGGGTTAAGCCCCCAGCACAGGACACTGGTACATGGTTCGGACAGCGGGACAGGGCTGGACTGTCCGGCGCTAAGTGGTGAGCGGTCGAGGAGGCATCGGTGGCGGGGACCCCCGACAGGTCGGAGAAGCAGACGCCGGGCGAGGACCCGCGCCTTGCGGTGGCGCGGGACGAGCCCGCGGCGCCCCAGGGCGTGGATCAGGCGACGGCGGTGTTCTCCGTCCGTGACGCCGACGGTGGCTCCGCCGGTTCCGTGGACGACGGCGACGGCGGCGACGACGACGGCGGTACGGCCGACGCGGCCGACGCGGAGGCGTCGTCGCCCGCCGGGCCTTCCGCGTCCTCGGAGGACGCCGGTGACGCCGGTGACGCCGCCGACGCCGGTGACGCACGGCTGCGGGCTGCCGTGGCGGCCTGGGTGTCGGGCGGCACCCCGCCGGTGCCCCAGGCCCGCGAGGGCGGAGCGCCGGACGCGGAGCCGGAGGACGGGGCCGAGCAGGACGAGCGGCCCGAGGGCGGCCCTGCTGCCGACGCGCCCGAGAGCGGCGCTCAGCCCGAGCAGGACGCCCTGCCCAAGCGGGGCGCCAAGGACGCCGCCGGAGCCGACGCAGCGTCGGGCGCCAAGGCCGATGACGCTGCCGACGCCGAGGCGGAGGCTCAGCCCGCGGCCGGTGCCGAGCCCGAGCCCGCCGACAAGGCGGACGCCGAGCCGGAGACGGGCGCCGCGGCCGAGACGGGCGCTGGGGCCGATGCCGAGCAGGACGCCGGCCCCGAGGCTGCCGACGCCGACGCCGACGCCGACGAGTCCGGGACCGCAACCGCAGCCGGGGCCGACGCCGAAGGGGACGCTCAGCCCCAGGCCGATGGCGCGCCGAAGGCCGACGCCGAGCCCGAGACGGATGCCAAGCCCGAGACGGACGCCGAGCCCGACGCGCAGCAGGACGCCGCGCCCAAGGCGGACGCCGCGCCCGAGACGGGCGCCGGGGCCGACGCCGAGGCGGACGCTCAGCCCCAGGCCGATGGCGCGCCGAAGGCCGACGCCGAGCCTGAGGCGGACGCCGAGCCCGAGCAGGACGCAGAGACGGACGGCAAGTCCGACGACTCGACCGGCGAGGCCGAGGAAAAGGCCGAGGCCGACGACAAGACCGAGGCCGAGGGCAAGGGCAAGGGCGGGGTCGATCAGGCCACCGCCGTGTTCCGGGCCGTCGCCCCGCCGCAGGTGGATCAGCCGACGGCCATGCTCAAGCTGCCCGCCTCGCCCGACGCGGGCGAGAAGCCGGGCAAGGGTGAGCGGGACGTCGAGCGGACCAGTACGTTCGTGCCGCTCAAGCGGTCGGACGGGCCCGCGCCGGCGCAGCCGCCCGTACCGGAGGCGCCGGAGCGCACGACGCAGCAGCCGCTGCCGCCGAAGCCGCCGCTCGACCTGCTCGCGGAGCTGACGAACACCCCGCCGCCCCCGGAGACGGGCGTCCGCACGGCCGTGCGCCGGGTCAAGATCTGGACGCCGCTGGTCATCCTGCTCATCATCGCGTTTGCGATCGTGCAGGCCGTGCGCCCGCTGCCGACGCCGAGCCTGGAGCTCACGGCGCAGGAGACGGTGAAGTTCGACGGGGCCAGGCCCGACGTGCCGTGGCCGACGCAGGGCCAGGCCGCGATGGATGTCAACGGCATCGGCACGTTCGGCACCTCGGGTGACCAGAAGCCCGTGCCGATCGCGAGCATCGCCAAGGTCATGACGGTCTACCTGATCCTGCGCGACCACCCCATCAAGCCGGGCGCGGACAGCCCGAAGATCCGGGTGGACGCGGCGGCCCAGAAGCACTACGAGACCGGCAAGGCCGAGCAGGAGTCGGTCGTCAAGGTCACCGAGGGCCAGAACATCTCCGAGTACGAGGCGCTGCAGGCGGTCATGCTGCCGTCCGCCAACAACATCGCGAAGCTGCTGGCCCGCTGGGACAGCGGCAGCTCCTCCGAGGACGCGTTCGTCGAGAAGATGAACAAGACCGCGAAGGAGCTGGGGATGAAGAACACGCACTACACGGACCCCAGCGGCCTGGACAAGACGACCGTGTCCACCGCCGAGGACCTCGTGAAGCTGGCCCGCGCCGCGATGGAGAACGCGACGTTCCGCGACCTGGCCCGCCAGCCGAGCTACATCGACTCGAACGGCGACAAGCAGAACAACTTCTTCGGTCTGGTCCCGACCGTCGCGATCGGCATCAAGACCGGTACGACGACCGCGGCCGGCGGCAACATCCTGTTCGCCGCCGAGAAGGAGGTCGGCGGCAAGCGCCAGGTGATCATCGGCGCGGCCCTCGGCCAGTTCGGCAAGCCCGGCGTGGCCAACATCGACGAGGTCACCGGCGTGGTCCGGGGCCTCATCGAGTCCGGGCAGCAGGCGCTGACCGCGAAGACGATCGTGAAGAAGGGCGACGTCGTGGGCCGGGTCGACGACGGACTCGGCGGCACCACCCCGGTCGTCGCGACGAAGGACGTGTCCGCCGTCGGCTGGGCGGGCCTGACCGTGAAGCTCGCGCTCGACGGGCAGAAGGGCCAGGAGGTCCCGCACTCGGCGAAGGCCGGCACGGTGGTCGGCGTGCTCAGCGTCGGTGACGGCAAGAACGACGCCGTCGAGGTGCCGGTCGCGCTGCAGAGCGATCTGACCGAGCCCGGGTTCGGCGCGAAGATCAAGCGCGTCGCGTAGCGGCGTCGCACGCGGAGGCCGGGCGCCGCAGGTCGGGCCCGGCCTCCGCGGCGCCCGTGCACGGGCGCCGTGCTAGCGTCGCGAGACCGGGGCAGCGACGTTCCCTCGGTCGGCGGGGTCGGGGACGACGACGGTACGTACGGGAGTGTCAGCAGTGGCCACAGCGGAGCCGACGCGCGCCGACGACGACGCCGAGCCGGGCGCGGGCCGCGTACGAATAGGGCCTCCCGGGCGGGCCGGGGCCGACGCGGAGCGCGGCGGCGTCCGGGCCTGGGCGCGGCGGGCCGAGCGGCACCCGGTGATCGTCGCCACGGCGGTCGCGGCCGCCGTCCACCTCCTGTGGTTCTTCACGTTCGCGAACAGTGGCGGTGACCTCGCCGCCCAGGACGCGTGGGCCGAGTTCGTCGGCCGGCACCCCGACTCCGCGTACAACCTCGCCTGGTACGGCGGCATGCACCCCGTCTCGTACAGCGTGGTGTCCCCGTACCTGATGTCCCTGCTCGGTGTGCGGACGACGATGATGATCGCGGGGACGCTCTCCGCGGCGCTGCTCACCCTGATCCTGATCCGCACGCGGGTCGTCGCCCGCCCGCTGTGGCCCGCGCTCGCGGGCGTCTTCGCGCTGCTGTGCAACGCGGCGTCGGGCCGCGTCACGTTCGGCCTCGGCATGATGTTCGGGCTCGCCGCGGTCGCCGCCGTGTTCTGCTGGCCGCACCGCTGGCGGTACAAGCGCTGGGCGAAGGCCGCGGTCGCCGCCCCGTTCGCCGGGATCGCGACGGCCGCGTCGCCGGTGGCCGGGCTGTTCGTGGGCCTCGTCGCGGTCGCGCTGTTCCTGCAGAAGCGGCGTCCGGGGGCCTGGGCGCTGGGCCTCGCACCGGCCGCCGTGGTCGGCCTCTCGGCCTGGCTGTTCCCGTTCTCGGGGACGCAGCCGATGTCGTTCGGGTCGGCGCTGCTGCCGCTCGTCTACGGCGCGCTCTGCTACGCGCTGGTGCCCAGGGAGTGGGTGACGGTCCGGATCACGTCCGCCGTGTACACCCTCTCCGTCCTCCTCGTCTGGCTGATCAGCTCGCAGATCGGCTCGAACATCACCCGGCTGCCGATGCTGTTCGCCGGGGTCGCGCTGCTCGCGGCGCTGCCGTTCACGCAGCGTCGCTCGCGCAAGTGGTACGCGATCGTCGTCGCGTTCGTCGGGATGAACGCGTGGGTGGGCTTCAAGTCCGTCGACGACATCGTCCACACCACCCCCGAGGCGTCCTGGACCCGCGAGCTGGCCCCCCTCGTGAACGAGTTGCAGGAGGTCAAGGCGGAGCGCGGCCGCGTCGAGGTCGTCCCGGCCCGCTCCCACCGCGAGGCGTCGGCGCTCGCCCCGTACGTGAACCTGGCGCGCGGCTGGACCCGCCAGGCCGACATGAAGCGCAACCCGCTCTTCTACGACGACACCCTGAACTCGGCGAACTACCACGACTGGCTCGGGCGCTGGGCCGTGCACTACGTGGTGCTGCCCAAGGGCGAGCCGGACGGGGACGGCGGCGAGCGCGAGCGGGAGCTGGTGCAGCGCGGTCTGCCCTACCTGCGCCAGGTGTGGGGCGATGCGAACTGGCAGCTGTTCGCCGTCACCGACCCCACTCCGATGGCCGAGCCGAACGCGGTCGTCGACGCCGCCGAGCAGAGCGAGCTGACCATCGAGGTCACCAAGCCGGGCCGGATCCTCATCCGCGTCCTGTACTCGCCGTGGCTGTCGGTCGTCGACGAGGACGGCAAGAGCCTCGGCGTGCCCGAGGAGACCGACGCGTCCCGGCGGGCCCGCGAGCAGGACGACACCCTGCCCAAGAAGTACGCCAACGAGCACGGCTGCCTCCAGGAGACGGAGGAGGACGCCTCCGGCGACCGCTGGACCGAACTCCTCGCTCCCCGCGCCGGTACCTACCGCCTGGGCGCCCCGGTGCAGATCCCCCGCGGCACCCCGTGCCCGGAAGAACTCCGCTGACCCCTCCTCTCCCCGCCCTGCCCCTCCTGTGACGGCTCAAGTCCTTTAGACGGGGCGGGAGTTGGGTACGTCCCCTGCGGAAGTTCGGGATCCGGAAGGCGCACCCAAACAGACGGGGGTCGGGACGCCATGTCATGGGACGAGGACTGGGCACAGCTGAAGGCCGACGCACTCGCGCGCGGCGGACCCGACACGCGGATGCGGCTGAACCAGCTGGCCCCCGCAGCGGGCGGGGGAGGGGGAGCCGACGGCGGCGATCTCGTCGCCGACGCCACGTCCATCGACGGGAACGCGCACCTGCTGCTGGAGATCGCGGGCGTGCTCTACGAGGGCCGCATGGACGGCGAGAACGCCACGCAGGCGCGCTCGCCGCGCGCCCACGCGGACGTGGCCGCGTCCGTCACGTCGTTCGCCCGCTACGCGCAGGACCAGTACAACGACATGGTCGTGCTGCTCGCCGCGCTCGCGGGCAACGTCCGTTCGGCGGGCCAGACCTACACGACGTACGACCAGGGTGTGCGGGCCAAGCTCGAGGAAGTGCTCCGGCAGGGCACGTACACGCCCCCGAAGGGCGGGTTCGCGTGATGGCGTATCGCAAGGACGTGGAGTTCCTCGAGAACACGAACCCGGCCCTCGTCGAGCGCAACGCCGCCGAGTTCCGCCGCCTGCACCGGCTCGTCGAGTCCACGGACGACGGCTTCCGCAAGGCCCGTTCGGTGCACTGGACGGGCGAGGCGCGGGAGTCGTACGGCAAGCGGCTCAAGGAGGCCGGCGCGATCGCCGAGGCCCTGTCGACGGCCTTCTCCATGGCGGCGGGCGCGCTGACCGCGTACGCGGACGCCCTCACGACGGCGAAGGGCCACTACAAGAGCGGCAAGCACACCGAGGGGCAGCTGTCCGAGGTGATGTCCCGGGAGGCCACGGCGGTCACGCCGACCGCGCGCGCCGCCGAACCGCTGCACCAGTGGGAGGACCTGCGGGCGACCACGGGCGTGGGCGACTGGTTCATGGAACTCGGCGTGGACGTGGACGCCATCAGGGAGGACGCGGAGCGCTACTACAACGCGACCAGGAACCACTACGGCGACGCCCGGCGCGTCGAGTCCGAGGCGCGCACCGAGTGCCTGGGCGTCCTCAAGGGCGCCTACCTGTCGATCCCGGACTTCAAGAGCCCGGTCGGCGACCCGCTCGCCTTCCTGAAGAGCCTCGGCCCCCTCCAGGCGGAGGCGCGCGAGGCGCACTCCAACCCGTACGCCCAGCTGCCGGGCACGGGCCCCAAGGTGGACACCATCCCCACCCAGGCCGGGAACGTCGTCATCACGGCCCCGCTGTGGCGGATCAGCACCCGCGTGGACGAACTCGGCGGCAGCGCCCAGGGAAACAACTACTGGTGGTGGTCGAACAGCGACGAGGGGCGGCGCAGCTACATCTCGGCGAACAAGAAGTTCATCGAGGCCGCCGCGGCCGACTCCGGACTGCCTCCGGAGATGGTCGCCGGGATCGCCTGGCAGGAGGTCGAGGGCGATCCGGGCTGGCTGGACGACGCCGCGCGGACCGGACGCGGCGTCATCCCGGGCACCGGCGACCCCGACGAGACGTCCATCGGGCCGCTGTCCATCCAGGTCAGGCGGGCCGCCGAGGTGCTCGGCTACGATCCCGAGCATCTGACGGACATGCAGCGGGACCAGGTCGTGTCGGCCACCAAGGACCCCGCGAAGAACATCTTCATCGCCTCCGAGTACCTGGCCCAGCTCAAGGCGGAGAGTGGCTTCGCGGACGTCCCGCCGGAGAAGATGACCCGGGAGCAGATGCAGGAGCTGGCGGCCCGCTACAACGGCGGACCGTACTACGAGGATCCCAACGCCCAGGCGTACGGCAGGGGATTCGACAAGAAGGTCGACCAGGCCAAGGAGGCGCTCGGGTGAGCCGCACGGGGACACCGCCGCTCGACCGGCCCGCCGCGACCCGGGCCGGCGCCCTGGTCTGCGGTGCGGTGCTGACGGCCGCGAACCTGGTCACCGGCTTCGCGACCGTGACCGCGTACCGGGCGGGGCCCGCCGGTCCGTGGGACCACGAGGGGGTCACGCATGTGAAGGCCGCCGCCGGTCTCGGGGTGGGGTGCGCGGTGCTGACGCTGCTCCTGACGCTGGTGTGCGTGAAGGCCCGCTGGCTGCGGTCGGCCTGGTGGTACGCGGTGCCCGCCGCGCTCGGCGCGGCGGCGCTGCTGCGGCTGACGGTTCTCCTGCCGCACACCTGACCCGGCCGCCGGCCGGGTCAGGTGTGCGGCTCCGCCGCTGGGTTCAGGCGCGTTCGCGCAGGGAGCCGACCGTTCTGAGGAGGCGGTCGGCGCGGTCGCGCAGGGCCGGGTTGGCCAGAACCGTGTTGCGCAGGCCGCGGACCGGGCGGCGCCACATCCGGTGGGCGGTGGCGACCGGGTGGGCGGTGCGGGTGGCGAAGCCCTCGCCGACGCGCAGCTCACGCGTCTTGAGCCAGTCCTTGTACTCCTTCTCGCCGCGCCCCCAGTCCATCACCCTGATGCCGTCCCGGCCGGCCGCCTCCGCCATCCGCAGGTGCATCATCAGGCCGGGCGAGTAGTAGCGGAACTCCGGGTCGTACGCCGTGAACCAGGCCGCGAAGACGGTGCGGGAGGCCGGGCCGAAGTGGGCGGCGACCGGCCGGTCGCCCGCGTAGACGACGGACAGGATCCCCTTGAAGTGCTCCTCGCGGACCTCGAAGAGGTGGTCCACCAGGTGCACGATCCAGGGCCGGGCGAACCGGTCCATGCGGCCGGTCCTGCGGTACTGGGCCGACTTCCACCGCATCAGCCGGTGCAGCACCTCCGGGTCGCGCTCGTCGTACACGAACCGCATCTCGCCCATGTCCCGCGTGAGCCGGCGCTCCTTCTTGAGCATCGTCTTGGCCTGGCCCGGATACGAGGCCTTCAGCCACTCCGCGTACGAACCGTGGCCGCCGTCCTTCAGATCGAGCACGGGTGACGCGAAGGTCCCGGTGACGTACGGGGCGAACGGCTGCTGGTCGTCGACGAGATGGTCGAACTCGAGGACGGAGAGGCGGCAGGCCCGCAGCAGGGCCTGCATGTCCCAGGTGACCCCGGGCCGGTGCACGAGCGCCTGGCAGTCGGAGAGCCCGAGCCCGATCGCCCGGCCGACGCCCCACGGCCCCCGCTCGTACGGCAGGAAGCCCACCGGGACCGTGCCCGCCCGCAGCACCGCGACGCGTGCCCCGGGCCGGAAGCGGGCCACTCCGGCGGCGAACTCCGGTGACAGGAAAGGGTTCTGGTAGTCCGGTGCGTCGTCCATCGCCGCGTGCCAGGCGGTGCGGAGCGAGTCGCTCAGCTGATCGGGTCTGTGCGTCGTGACGGTCGTGACGGCGGTGATGCTCACGGCAGGCCCCCCTGTTTCCCCCATGGGGCTCAAAGGTCGCGAAACAGTACGCAGCCTGTCAAGACCGCTTATGCGGCACCTTCGTGTCGTGCGGAACGTCGCGCGGAACGTCGTGGGGCGCGGGCCGTCCGGACGCCGGGTCGTCCGCGATCCGGACGTGCGTGTGCATGTCGTGCCAGCCGTCCGCGTGCAGGGCGGAGCTGCGACGGGTGCCCTCCAGCGCGTAACCGGTCTTCTCCGCGACCCGGCAGGACGGCGCGTTGCCCGTCGAGTGCAGCAGGTCGAGGCGGTGGAACCCGGCGTCCAGCGCCCAGCGGGTCACCGTCGCCAGGGCCCGCGGGGCGACGCCCAGGCCGCGGGCGCCCGGCAGCACCCAGTAGGCGACCTCCGCGACGCCCTCGGTGAGGTCCATCGTGCGCAGTGCCATCCGGCCGAGCGCGGCGTCGTCGTCGGCCCGCGCGACGATCCACTGCGCGGCGGTCTCCTCGGCCCAGCCCCGGTGGACCTGCTCGATCCAGGCGTGCGCCTCGTCGAGCGAGTCCATCGTGCGGATGTGCCAGTACTGCAGGACCGGGTCCTGGAACGCCTCGAACACCGCCTGCGCGTCGGCCGGCTGCGCGGGCCGCAGCAGCAGCTCGCCCGAGGCGGTGGGCAGGACGGGCTGGGGGGCGGAGGAGAAGGTGCCGGGCGGGATCACGGGCGCGAGGGTGAAGGGCATGCCCGCATGATGGCGATCCGTGCGCGAGGACGCACCCGAGATTCCCGACGCACCTGTGCTGACCTGCGAGGACGTCGACTCGGCGAGAGTTGTTGCAACATGTGCACGTCTGTTGCGTATGGCTTGTTACGGTCGTCTCCTCGGAGCGAGCGGGAAGACGGGAAGACGGGAAGAGCGGAGGGCGGAAGGGTGACGGCCGTGCGACATCCAGGGTCACAGCGACAGCAGCAGTCACAGCCACAGTCACAGCAGCAGTCACCGGAGGTGATCTGCGTCGGCGAGACGATGGCGCAGGTCACGCCCGCCGACGGGGCGGACCTCGAGCACAGCCGCACGGCCCGGCTCGCGGTCGCGGGCGCCGAGTCCACCGTCGCGCAGTACCTGGCCGACCTGGGGCACCGGACGGCCTGGCTGAGCCGGGTCGGCGACGATCCCTTCGGGCGACGCGTGCGGGCCTCCGTGGCCGCGCGCGGGGTGGACGTCACGGGCGTGCGCACCGACCCGTCGGCCCCGACCGGCGTCTACTTCAAGGACCCCGGCGGCCCCGCGTCCCCCGGCACCCGCGTGCACTACTACCGGGCCGGCTCGGCCGCCTCCCGGATGACACCCGCCGACGCCGAGGCCGTCGACCTCACGGGCGTACGGCTGCTGCACCTCACCGGCATCACCCCCGCCCTGTCCCCGGGCTGTGCGGGGCTCGTCACGGCGCTGGCGGAGCGCGCCCGGGCGGCCGGGGCGCTGGTCTCGTTCGACGTCAACCACCGTCCCGCGCTGTGGAGTTCACGCGAGGACGCGGCCGACGTGCTGCTCGCGTCGGCCCGCCGGGCCGATGTGGTCCTGGTCGGCCGGGACGAGGCCGAGGCGCTGTGGGGGACGGCCACCGCCGAGGACGTCCGCGCCCTGCTGGGCGGACCCGGCGTGCTCGTCGTCAAAGACGGGGCGGTCGGGGCGAGCGAATTCACCGGCGCGGAGCGGGAGTTCGTGCCCGCGCCGGCCGTGGAGGTCGTCGAGTCGGTCGGCGCGGGGGACGCGTTCGCCGCGGGCTGGCTCGGCGGACTGCTGCGCGGACTGCCCGCGGCCGGGCGGCTGGCGCTGGGCCACCGGCTGGCCGGCCGCACCCTGCGCAGCCTGGAGGACTACGTGCCCGCCGACTCCCTCGACGCGAAGGGGGAGTGACGCGATGTCGCAGACCGTCGCGCGGGCGATCGAGATCCTCGAGTTCGTCGCCCGCGAGCCGCGCACCCAGTCGGAGGTCGGCGCCCGTCTCGGCGTGCACCGCTCGACCGCCCTGCGCATCCTGGAGTCCCTGACCGACGGCGGTCTCGCCCGCAGGCTGCCCGACGGGCGGTACGCGATCGGGCTGCGGCTCGCGGGCCTCGCCCGGCTGGCGGAGGAGCAGTTCGGGCTGACCGACGTCGCCCGCGCACACCTGCGCGGCCTCGGTGCGCGCACCGGGCACACGGTGCACCTGGCGGCGCTCGAGGGCGACCGCATCGTGTACGCCGACAAGATCGACCCGGCCGACGGCATCCGGCTGTACGCGGAGATCGGCCGCCCCGTCACCCTGCACACCGCGGGCGTCGCGAAGGCGATCCTGGCCGAGCTGCCGCCGGACCGGGCCGCGGCGCTGCTCGACGCGTCCTGCGACTTCGCCCCGCACACGGCGACGACCGTCACCGATCCGGCCGCGTACCGGGCGGTGCTCGCGCGGACCCGGGAGCGGGGCCACGCCGTCGACGACGGCGAGTACGAGGACTACGTGAACTGCCTCGCCGCCCCGGTGCGCGGCAGCGGCGGCGAGGTCGTCGGAGCGGTGTCGGTCACCGCCCTGAAGGCCCGCGCCGATCTGGCCGCCCTGACGGCGGACGTCCTGCCCGACCTGCTGACCACTGTCGCGACGATCTCCGAGGAGCTGGGATGGCGCCCCCGACCCCTGACCTGACCCCGAACCCGAACCAGACCCCGAACCAGACCCCGGCCCCGAGCTTCGACGCGCTGTTCGCCGGGGTGCCGGTGATGGCGATCCTGCGCGGACTGCCGGCCGACCGCACCGTCGAACTCGCCGTCCAGGCCTGGGACCTGGGCATCTCGTGCGTCGAGGTGCCGGTGCAGGACGAGGAGGCGGGCCGGGTGCTGGCCGCCGTCGTCGCGGCCGGTGCCGAGCGGGGCAAGCCCGTCGGCGCGGGCACCGTCACGACACGGGAGCGCCTGGAGCGGGCCGTCGCGGCGGGCGCCGCGTTCACCGTCGCCCCGGGGTTCGACGCCGACGTGGCGCGGGCCTGCCGGGACGCGGGCCTGCCGCACCTGCCCGGGGTGGCCACGGCGACCGACGTGCAGGCGGCGCGGGCGCTCGGCCTCGACTGGCTGAAGGCGTTCCCGGCGAGCGTGCTCGGCCCGGGCTGGTTCCGGGCGATGCGCGGCCCGTTCCCCGAGGTCCCGTTCGTCGCGACCGGCGGGATCGACGCCGGGAACGCGGCGGAGTACCTCGCCGCCGGGGCGCGGGTCGTCGCGGTCGGCTCGGCGCTCGAGGACCCGGAGCAGCTGCCGCGCCTCGCGGACCTGCTCGGCTCGTACCGTACGGATGCCTAGGGATTTCTCCGCGATCTGAGTACGAGCGCCCTGCCGGGCCGGGGTGCCCGGCGGCGACGCTGGTCCCATGAGCCGAGCACCCCGCGCACGCCGCGTCCTGAGTGAACTGGTCCCGACCCTCGCCGCCGCCGGCCTCGCCGCGGCCGCCTGGGCGGGCTGGCTGGGCTGGGACCAGACCCGTGACGTCCATCCCGACGGCACGGTCACCGGTCCGTACGAGGCCTGGCAGGTCATCGGCCTCGTCCTCACCCTGCTGGTCCCGGTCGGCTGGGCGGCCGCCCGCCGGCACGTCCCGGCCGCGGTCCTGGGCGTACCCGCCGGACTCGCCGTCGCCGCGTTCTACGACTGGTCCGACGACTCCAGCGGTCTCTTCGCGATCGGGGTCGTGCTGGTGGCCCTGGGCACGCTGGCCGGGACGGCGGTGACGACCGCGGTGATCACGGCGGCGCGGTCCGGGGGCGGGCGGGCGCGGCCGGCGGTGTAGGGCGGAGCCGGGCCGCGGGGGGCCGGGCGGAGCCGCGCGGGGTCAGCCGCAGGTGCCGCCCGACCCGCCGGAACCGGCGCCGCAGCAGGACTCGGCGCCGGCCTCGGCGCTCTTGCCGAGCGTGTCGGCGTCGCCCTTGACCACGTACACCTCCCACGGCTCGCGGCCCGGGCCGTGCACCCAGACCTTGTCCTGGAGCGCGTAACAGCACGACGTGTCGTTCTCCTCGAACGTGGCGAGGCCCGCGTCCTTGAGCCGGGCGGTCGCGGCGCCGACCTGGTCGCCGGTCTCGACCTCGACGCCGAGGTGGTCGAGCCGGGTGTCCTCGCCGGGCGCGCCCTCGATGAGGACGAGCTTGAGCGGGGGCTCGGTGAGAGCGAAGTTGGCGTACCCCTCGCGGCGCTTGGCCGGTTCGGCGCCGAACAGTTTCGAGTAGAAGGCGATCGACGCCTCCAGGTCGCTGACGCGGAGGGCGAGCTGGGCACGGGACATGGGGTACCTCCAGAGCTCCTGCATCCCTGTATCGACATCCGTCGATACATCTGTGACCGAGCTTGCCTCGCATATAGAAGACTGTCAATATAGAAGAATGTCGAACCAAGAAGCGCCGGTGGCGGCGGACAGCGTGCCGGAGTCGTGCTGCCCGGGGCTGCTCACCGCCCCCCTGGACGAGGAGCAGGCCGCCGACCTGGCGAAGGTCTTCAAGGCGCTCGGCGACCCCGTGCGGCTGCGGCTGCTCTCCATGATCGCGTCCCGCGCCGGCGGCGAGGTCTGCGTCTGCGAGCTGACCCCGGCCTTCGACCTGTCCCAGCCGACGATCTCGCACCACCTCAAGCTCCTGCGTCAGGCCGGACTGATCGACTGCGAGCGCCGCGGCACCTGGGTCTACTACTGGCTCCTGCCCGAGACGACCGACCGGCTGGCCGGCGTCCTGACCCGCACCGCCCACGCGTGACCGCGTCGCCCGCGTCGCCCGCGCCGTCCGCGTCGCCCGTGTCGCCCGCGCCGTCCGGGGCGCCCGGGGCGCCCGCTTCCGGGAGGGCTCTCGCCGGACGCCTGTCGTTCCTCGACCGCTACCTCGCCGTGTGGATCCTGGCGGCGATGGCCGCCGGACTGGGCCTCGGCCGCCTCGTGCCCGGCCTCGGCGACGCCCTCGCCGCGGTGACGGTCGCCGGGGTGTCCCTGCCGATCGCGCTCGGCCTGCTCGTGATGATGTACCCGGTCCTGGCCAAGGTCCGGTACGACCGGCTCGGCACGGTCACGCGCGACCGCCGGCTGCTGCTGCCGTCCCTGTTCCTGAACTGGGTCGTGGGCCCGGCCCTCATGTTCGCGCTGGCCTGGCTGCTCCTGCCGGACCTGCCCGCGTACCGCACCGGTCTGATCGTCGTCGGCCTCGCCCGCTGCATCGCGATGGTCGTCATCTGGAACGACCTCGCCCGCGGCCACCGGGAGGCCGCGGCCGTGCTGGTCGCCCTCAACTCGGTGTTCCAGGTGCTCGCGTTCTCCGCGCTCGGCTGGTTCTACCTCCAGTGGCTGCCCGGCGCCCTCGGCCTGGAGCGGACCGGCCTCGACATCTCCCTCTGGGAGATCACCCGCAGCGTCCTGCTCTTCCTCGGCGTCCCGCTCGCCGCCGGGTACCTCACCCGGCGGATCGGGGAGCGGGCCAAGGGCCGTACCTGGTACGAGAACCGGCTGGTCCCGCGTATCGGCCCGTTCGCGCTCCACGGGCTCCTCTTCACGATCGTCGTCCTCTTCGCGCTCCAGGGCGACGCCATCACCTCGCGCCCCCTGGACGTCGCCCGCATCGCGCTGCCGCTCCTCGGCTACTTCGCCCTGATGTGGACCGGATCGATGCTGCTCGGCCGCGCGGTGGGCCTCGACTACCCGCGCGCCACGACCCTCGCCTTCACCGCCGCCGGCAACAACTTCGAACTCGCCATCGCGGTCGCCGTCGCGACCTTCGGCGCCTCCTCCGGGCAGGCCCTGGCCGGTGTCGTCGGCCCGCTCATCGAGGTACCGGTCCTGATCGGCCTGGTCCACGTGTCCCTGTCGGTACGCCACCGCTGGTTCCCGGGGTTCCCGGCCGGGGCCGAAGCCGAAGCCGAGGCCGTCGGTGCGGCCTCGTCTCCGTCCCCCGGCAAGGAGGCCACCCGTGCCTGACCCCCGACTCCCGTCCCCGTCCGTCCCGTCCGTCCCGTCCGTCCTGTTCGTCTGCGTCCACAACGCGGGCCGCTCCCAGATGGCTGCCGCCTACCTCACGCACCTCGCCGGCGACCGCGTACAGGTCCGCTCGGCGGGCTCCGCGCCCGCGGACGCGGTCAACCCGGCGGTCGTCGAGGCGCTCGCCGAGGTGGGCATCGACATCACGGCCGAGACCCCGAAAGTCCTCACCACGGACGCCGTCCGCGCCTGCGACGTCGTCATCACGATGGGCTGCGGCGACACCTGCCCGGTCTTCCCCGGCAAGCGCTACCTCGACTGGCCCGTCCCGGACCCGGCCGGCCGTGACGTCGCGGCGGTCCGCCCGATCAGGGACGAGATCGAGGGGCGGGTGCGGGCGCTGCTACGGGATCTGACGAGCGGCGGGGCGTGACGGCCGGGCGCGCGGCGGGACCCTGAGCGAGAACGTGGCCGCCGGGCAGACAGGCCCCCGACACGCCGGTCATCATGGTGACATGCAGCAACTCGAGGCGCAGGAAGTGTCCCTGCACAAGGTGTTCAGCAGCGACTACGACTTCAGGATCCCGGACTACCAGCGACCGTACGCCTGGGACACCGAGCAGGCCGTCCAGCTGCTCACCGACCTCGCGGAGTCCCTGGACCGGGGCACGGACGAGCCGTACTTCCTCGGGTCCGTCGTCCTCGTCAAGGCCAAGGGGGGCGCGCCCGCCGACGTCATCGACGGACAGCAGCGGCTCACCACGCTGACCATCCTGCTCGCGCTGCTGCGTGATCTGACGGAGGACGCCGAGCTGCGCAGCGACCTGGACCGGCTGGTCACCGAGCCCGGGAACAAGGTACGCCGCCTCGCGCCCAAGCCGCGCCTCACGCTGCGGCACCGCGATGCCGGGTTCTTCGCCGAGTACGTCCAGACCAAGGGGGCGACCGACCAGCTGCGGTCCCTCGGGGAGGACGCGCTGCCGACGGACGCGCAGAAGGCCGTCCTGCGGAACGCGACGGCCCTGCACGAGCTTCTCCGGACGTGGACCGAGGACCGCCGGCTCGACCTCGTGCAGATGCTGGGGGAGCGGACCTTCCTCGTCGTCGTCAGCACCCCCGACCTGGACAGCGCGCACCGCATCTTCAGCGTGATGAACTCCCGGGGCATGGACCTGTCCCCGACGGACATCTTCAAGTCGCACATCATCGGCGCGCTGGACGCGACGGCGTCGGAGGAGTGCGCCCGCAAGTGGGAGGACGCCGAGGAGGCGCTCGGCCGGGACGACTTCGCCGACCTCTTTCTCCACCTGCGCATGGTGTTCGCCATGAGACGTGCCGAGCGGGAACTGCTCAAGGAGTTCCCGGAGCAGGTCCTCAACGCCTATCTGCCGGGCAAGGCCGACTCGTTCGTCAACGACGTCGTGGTCCCGTACGCGGACGCGTACGCCCAGATCAGGGACGGCGGCTACGTGGCCGCGTCCGGCGCCGAACAGGTCAACGCCTGGTTCCGGCGCCTCCAGCAGATCGACAACAACGACTGGCGGCCCGCGGCGCTGTGGGCGCTGCGCAACCACGGCGGGGACCCGGCCTGGCTGGACTCCTTCCTGTGCGCCCTGGAACGGCTGACGGCCAGCATGTTCCTGCGCCGCGTCTACACCACTCCCCGCGTCACCCGTCACGCCGACCTGTTGCGTGAACTCGACGCGGGCCTGGGCCTGGAGGCACCCTCCCTGGCGCTGACCGACGCCGAACGCGCGGAGACGCTGGCCCGCCTGGACGGCGACCTGTACCTCGTCACGCGGACCCGCAAGTACGTGCTGCTGCGCCTCGACGAGATGCTCGCGGGGCGGCCCGGCGTCTCCTACGACCACGGTCTGATCACCGTCGAGCATGTACTGCCGCAGAACCCGAAGCAGGGCTCCCAGTGGCTGAGCACCTTCACCGACGAGCAGCGCGGCGAGTGGACCCACCGGCTCGGCAACCTGGTCCTGCTCAGCCGGTCCAAGAACTCGTACGCTCAGAACTACGACTTCACGGAGAAGAAGACCAAGTACTTCACCGGCAAGCACGGCGTCTCGACGTTCGCTCTCACGAGCCAGGTGCTCCAGCACGACTCCTGGGCCCCGGATCAGCTGCGCAAGCGCCAGCACCGGCTGCTCGGACTGCTGGCGGACGAGTGGAATCTGTAGGGGAACGCTTCGGCCACGGACTGGCGGTCCCCGTACCGGGAATCCACCTCCGCGAGCGTTCCGGCCCGCCAGCGGGTCGGGTCGGGTCGTCACCGGCGAGCCGGACGGCGGCCGCGCCACCGGGTTCGCCCGCCGGTAGCCTCGGCGCATGCCCGGGACCTCGGTGGCGCGCTTCTACGACGAACTGGCCGACGACTACCACCTCGTCTACGCGGACTGGACCGCGAGCGTCCAGCGCCAAGGGCGTGCCCTGCACGCCCTGTTGGGGCAGGACGGCGGCGCCGCCACCGTGCTCGACTGCGCGTGCGGCATCGGCACCCAGGCCCTCGGCCTCGCCCTCCAGGGCCACCACGTCACCGGGACGGACCTCAGCCGCCGCGCCGTGACCCGGGCCGCCCGGGAAGCCGCAGGGCGCGGGGTGCCGCTGCACACCGCGGTCGCCGACATGCGCCGACTCCCCTTCCCCGACGGCCACTTCGACGCCGTGGTCTGCGCGGACAACGCCCTGCCCCACCTCCTCACGGAGCCCGACGTCCACGCCGCCCTCACCGAGATGCGCCGCGTCCTGCGCCCCGGCGGCCGACTGCTGCTCAGTACCCGCCCCTACGACGAACTGCTGCGCGAGCAACCGGAGTCGACCCCGCCCCAGGTCCACGGCGGGGACGCGCGCACGGTCACCTTCCAGCTCTGGCACTGGCACGAGGACGGCGAACACTACGACCTGGAGCACTTCCAGCTGCACCCGGCCGCCGGCACCTGGCAGGTCGACGTCCGCCGGACCACGTACTGGGCCCTGACCCGCGACCGCCTCTCGGCCCTGGTCCGCGACGCGGGCTTCACGGACCCCGAGTGGCGCACACCCCCGGAGACGGGCTTCTTCCAGCCGCTGCTCGTGGCGGTGGCCTGACGGGGGCGGGGCCGGTTCCGGCCGCAGCGCGTGCACCACGGCCCTGCGGTCGCCGGACACGTTACGGATACGCAGGAGGGGCAGGCGGGGCCAGCCGGGGGCGCGGTCACCCGGTGAGGGTGTCACCCTCCTGTACCCGGATCTCCTGCCGGGATTCGACGTATGGCCGACAGCCCTCGCGCAACCCGTACCACGCCAATCTTGACCTGATGAGGGCTACCCGGAGCGAGTTCGCGGCTGCCGTGCAGGGGAGCATCAATGGGGCGGCGCCCGAGCAGCCTTCTGTTCCCGCCGTGGCACCGCCTCGGCGCCCATACCCACCGCACAGGTTAAAGGCCCCTGACCAGGAACATCTTTGGTCGGGGGTCTTCGGCGTGCGTGGTGCCCGCTGGCGACCGTGATCCCCGTGAGTTCCCGGCCCGTCAGGCACGGGTGGGGCACGACCGCAGGCAGGCTCGCGGGCTCAGCACTTCTTCTTCAGCACGTTGTAGAAGTCGTCGGCGAACTCGTCTTCCGATTCCGCCGATGCGTACGACGGGATCATGATCGGGCGCTGCGGGTCGTTCGCGCGGTAAGCCTCGCAGTACTCGGTGCGCTCATCCTTAGTGCTCTTGTACCAGGCGCCTTCCCCGGCCGATCTGGTCGGACGCAGTTCAGGCTTCTCCTGTGCGCACGCCGTGAGCAGGGTGGCTGACAGGACCGCCACGGTGAGTATGGGCGCGCGTTTCATGATGCCTCCGGAGAATTGAGACCATGATCTTAGAAGCTTGGCCCACGAGGCAGATTGCTGATTGAGGCTTCGCGTCCGGTGTACCTCTCAGCCCACCAAGCTCGCCTCGGTGTGCCCGCGGCCGGGAACGGCGCCCCCTTCCACCCGGTGTCGGCCGATCCCCCCGGAGGCGTCGTCCGTGACCGTGGGGCGGACGGGTGTCTGGTGCTCGACTCATGCCCTCCGAGCCCATCCACTGTGGCCGGATGTTTGATGCGGTTGAGAGGCGCGTAACAGCCCCTGACTCACGGATGGTTGGCTGATTGGGCGCTGTCCGGCGGGTCATGCTTCGTGGGCGACGGTTCGGAGGTCGTAGAGGTAGGAGCGGTCATCCTTGAAGCTGCGCCAGACGGTGGCCGGGGGTTCGGGTTCGTCAGCGGGGCTGTTGAGGGGGTGGGCGGTGACGAGGCCGCCCATGATCTCGCAGTGCCAGCCGTCGACTGACGACCAGACACACCACACCTTCCCGTCCGTCCGGCGGTAGGCAGGGCGGCCGTTGCGCTCGCCGTCCCGCTCGAAGTGGTAGCGGAGCCCGTCTGCATGGCGCACAAAGGTAAAGGCTGCGAGTGCTGTCATAGCTTCGGGACTGTATGAGATGACGCTGTCTGCGGGCTAAGCATTTCTGTGTAACCAGATGCAGGGCGTATCTCCTGGACCGAGCCAGAGCCGGATTGCGGCGACCTGTTCCCTTTCCCGCTTTTGGGCCGTCGAGGGTCCGCCGCCCTGGACCTCAGGCAGGAATCCTGCCCAGGACCATGATGACGAACAGAAGTGCCGCGACAAGGCCGGTGCCGGTCCACCCGATCCGGACACCGGCCCGCGGAAGGAAGAGCCCGGCCGCGGTGCCGACGGTGACGAGCGGAACGACGTACCACGCGACCACCGTCAGGGCGGTGATGAAGCGCGCGTCGCGCATCCCGTCCTGACAGGTTCCGCAGGACAACGAGAACCACGGGGCGATCCCGCCCACGAACACTCCGAACAGGAGGACCAGGAGCGCGAAAAACGCCCGCCAAGCCCAATCGCCGAGGGCGGGACGCAACGGCTCGTCCGCCTGCGAGACCTCCGGCAGGGCGCTATCCCTCGTGGTGTCCGTTTCACTCATGCGGCCGAGAGTAGGAGCCTCTGTACGGCCGCACATCCGTGCCCGTACTCAGTTGAGGTGGGCGGTGTGTTCTCGTGAAGCCCTCTGGGACAGGGCTTGCTGGGGGACTTATGGCGAACGGATCGTCCGCGGACCACATGTCGAGACGAAGGTCCGCAGGGGTCACCGAACACGCTTGTCACGAGTCCTGCCGCAGGCCCGTGTCCCGGCGCGCACCCCGGGAGCGCCCCGTTTCCGCTCCGTATGTCTGGTGTGGCTACCGCGACGCACGTTACGGGCCGGGTGCGCTGCGTCATGCCGGCCGGATCACTCAATCCGGGCCTGAGTATGCACCTAGAACCGGCTCTCTGTATGAATCCGGGAACCGCCGGACGCCGAGGCACTTCCGCCACTGCGAGGACTCCCCCAGCCTCGCCGCGGGGCTGTCCATGCAGGCCGTGCAGGCGCTGCTTGGCCACTCCTCGTACTCGCTCACTGTCGGCACCTGTACCTCGCTCATGCCGCAGCCCGACCAGGCGTCGCGGATGCACCGGTCGGTCTCGTGCCAAGAAGGACGAGTGCTGAGGGCACGTCAGAAGGCGCGATGGCTCACGAGGTTGTGCGGGATGCCGAAGTGCGGACACGCCCGGCCGTCGCGACGACTGTCCAGACGCCTGAAGTCGGCTGGGGCCACCGCTGTTCGCTGCCGTTGATGTCAGCCTTGGATGGCAGACGACGGGACTGGACTCGGCCAGGGGAGCTCATCGGACGATGCAGCCAAAGGCCGACCCGCTCGAACGAAGTCGGCGTATTCGTCCTGGGTCACGCTCTCGTTGACCCATCGCTCCCGCACAGCGCCCGTCACCTCCTCGGCGGCAGCCAGGCCGCTCAAGGGGTCCTGGACCGTGGCAACGAGGCGGCCGAAGTCTTCCTCTTCTGCGTCGGTGTCGAATGCTGGGAACGAACTCAGGTCGAAGAAGCTCTCGTGGCCCACGTCCTCAACGGTATGGACGTAGACCTCGTAGGCCCCCCGCGCGGGGCGGACCTCGACGTAGCTGACGCCGCTTCGCCCGGAAGCAGTGACCGGCCCAAGGAACTGCTCAACTGATTGGCCCCGCTTCAAGGCGCCGACAACGAAGGACTCCGTCAGGTATCGCACTCTGCGCACCCTACTGAGCGAACCCCATCAATGGGAATGTGCGCCTTTAGCTTGGGAAGCTCGGGTGATCTACGGGGAGTTGGGCGCCTGACCTGCGTGGCAGCAGGCTGAAGGCCCTCGACGTTGGCGGTCCGGTGCCCCGCCGTTCCTCGTGGTTCCCCGCGCAACCTGGCGCGGGTCTGGCACGGCAGCGGGCAGACCACGTCGCCTATTCTCCTACCGTGAACGACTCTGAGGCCTTCCGTGCCGCGGTAAGGGCATGTGCAGAGGTCATCATGAGGAACGACGCGTCGCCGTACGAACCGGCCCTAGAAATCATGGGCCTTGCCAGTGGCGGGCACCCAGTCGACGACGGCGACGAAGCGGACACCGGGCTCGTGTCCATCTTCGGTGAACTGACCGACTGGGCCGAGCTACGGCCTGAGGAAGCAGGTCGGGCCGAGGCGCATATGGTCACCGCCGCCCGTGAGTGGCTGGCGGTCGAGGGAGATCAAGGAGCTGAGGCGCGGTACTTCGACCGCTGGCTCTACGACATCCTCGGTTTCGAGCGCCCCTCGACGCAGAGCGAGCAATCTTGAAAGCCGTCGAGGCGCAAGCCTCCGTGGGTTCAAATCCCACACCCGCGGCGCAGGTTGAAGGCCCCTGACCAGGTAAATCGGTCAGGGGCCTTCGCCGTGCGGGCTCCCTGTGGGTGACCGTGATTCCCCGTGAGTCCCTGGCCTATCGGGCACGGCCGCAGAGTCAGTTCGTGTTTGGTCGACCGTCACGAACCCACGTCACCGCGGTCAGAACTGCTGTGACGAACATCAGGACACTGAAGGTGGCTACGGATTCGACGTACTGCTCGTAGCCGTCTGCACGCAGCTGGAGCGCAAAGGCAGCAAGAACAGTCCCAAGCGTGGCTGTCACGGCAGCCATGGCGACGAACGGGCCCTTCGTCATTGGTGCTTCCCCCAAACCAAGAGACGACTGATCGAAATCGAGGCTACATGCGCGGTGATCTCAGGGTGGAGACGAACACCTACCGAGCCCACCGCTCAACCTGAGCTCCCGTCCCGTCCGCCGTCGACCCGCACATCGTGGAGCGGGCGTGGCACCAAGAGCCGCCGCCGTCGAGTTGTCCCGCTTCCGGGGCTCTGCACCGCGCCGCCCCTGCGCTGGCACCGGATGCGGCAAGCAGCTGCTCGCGCCAAGGCGGGGGAGACCTGGGCGACAGGAACGGACTACGTCCTCACCACCCGCACCGGGCGCCAGGTCGAGCCGCGCAACGTCTATCGCTCCTTCACCCGTATCGCCGAGTCCGCCGGCCTTCGTGTGATCCGGCTGCTTGACGCTCGGCACGGAACGGCCACTCTGCTCACGGCGGCCGGAGTCGCGCCCCGTGTCGTGATGGAGATCCGCGGGCACTCTCAGATCAGCATCGCCATGGACGTCTGTACGCACGTCGTGCAGGACACGCAGCGCGAGGCCATGAGTCACATGGACCGGCTGCTCAGGAAGCGGCGCCCTGATCGTGGTGATCGCCCGCGTTGATGTCAGAAGTGGATGTCAAAGGCCCCGGACCATGATCGGTCCGGGGCCTTTTGGCTGGTGCCCCCGGCAGGATTCGAACCTGCGACACCCGCTTTAGGAGAGCGGTGCTCTATCCCCTGAGCTACGAAGGCGCGGGGACAGCCTAGCGGATCGGG
>NZ_WWIA01000301.1 GCF_009870065.1 Streptomyces sp. SID5785
GTGACGGTCGCGGCGACGGCAGCCGACCGCAGGCTCCGGGTGAGGTCCCTCATGGCGGTCACCCTATCCGTCGCTCAGGCGTCCGCCCGGGCCGCCTCGAGCAGCTCCTCGGCGTGGGCCCGCGCCGTCTGCGAGTCCTCCTGCCCGGCCAGCATCCGCGACAACTCCCGTACGCGGTCCTCGCCTTCGAGCACCGTGACGCCGGAGCGGGTCACCGATCCGTCGTTCGTCTTCTCGACGAGGAGCTGCCGGTCGGCGAAGGCCGCGACCTGCGGCAGGTGGGTGACGACGACGACCTGCGCGGTGCGCGCGAGCTTCGCGAGACGGCGGCCGATCTCGACGGCCGCCTTGCCGCCGACGCCCGCGTCGACCTCGTCGAACAGGTACGTGGGCACGGGGTCGGTGCCCGCGAACACGACCTCGACGGCGAGCATCACCCGGGACAGCTCACCGCCGGACGCGCCCTTGGCGACGGGGCGCGGCGGGGCGCCGGGGTGCGGGGCGAGCAGCAGCTCGACCTCGTCGACGCCGTTCGGCCCGTAGGCCACCGTGCGGCCGTCGACCTCGACGCCGTCGGTGCCCTCGGTCTCGGTCTGCCGGACGGCGAAGGAGACGCGGGCGTGCGGCATCGCGAGGGAGGCGAGTTCCTCGGTGACCGCCCCGGCGAACCGGGACGCGGCCTCGGTGCGGGCCAGGGTCAGCTCCTGGGCCAGTGCGCCGAGCTCGCCCCGCAACGCGTCCTGTTCGCTGCCGAGTTCGCCGAGGCGCTCGTCGTCGCCGTCGAGTTCGAGCAGGCGGGCGGCGCTCGTCTCGGCCCAGGCGAGGACGCCCGCGACGTCCTCGCCGTACTTGCGGGTCAGCTGGGTGAGCGCGGCGCGGCGCTCCTCGACGGCCGCGAGGCGCAGCGGGTCGGCGTCCAGGTCGTCGGCGTACCCGGCGAGTTCGGCGGCGACGTCGGTGAGCAGGATCTGCACCTCGCCGATCCGCTCGGCGAGCGCGGCGAGCGCCGGGTCGTGGGAGCGGACCGCGTCCAGGGCACGGTGCGCGCCGCCGACGAGGGTCTGCGCGTCGACGCCCTCGGGGTCCTCGGGGTTACCGGCCAGCGCGGCGTGCGCGACGGCGGCCGCCGAGGCGAGCGCCTCGGCGTGCCCGAGTCGCGAGGCCTCGTCGGCGAGCTCGGTGTCCTCGCCCGCGCGGGGCTCGACGGCGGCGATCTCGTCGAGGCCGAAGCGCAGCAGATCGGCCTCCTGGGCCCGCTCGCGGGCGCGCGTGGTGATCTCGGCGAGCTCGGCGGAGACCCGCTTGAGCCGCTTGTGCACCTTCTTGTACCGCGCCAGCGGTTTCGCGACGGCGTCGCCCGCGTAGCGGTCGAGGGCCTGGCGCTGGCGGCCCGGCTTCAGCAGTCCCTGCTGGTCGGTCTGTCCGTGCACCGCGACGAGGTCCTCGGCCAGCTCGCCGAGCACGCCCACGGGAACGGACCGCCCGCCCAGATGCGCGCGGGAGCGCCCCTCCGCGGACACCGTCCGGCTGAGCAGCAGCACCCCGTCGTCGAGCTCCGCCCCGGCCTCCTCGGCCCGGGCCAGCGCGCCCGAGGCGGCGGGCACGCTGATGCGCCCCTCCACCACGGCGTTCTTGGCGCCGATCCGTACGAGGGCCGGGTCGGCGCGGCCACCGAGCAGCAGCCCGAGGCTCGTGACGACCATGGTCTTGCCCGCGCCGGTCTCGCCCGTCACCGCGGTGAACCCGGGCGACAGCTCGACCACCGCGTCGTCGATGACTCCGAGCGACCGTATCCGCATCTCCTCCAACACGCCCCCGACCTTACGAGGTCGGGGGCCGTCTGTGCGACGGGCCCTGGCTCACGGACCCGAACCGGCTGGTGACCCGGGCCTCCTGTCACCCGTGCGAGTGCCCGTACCGGCGGCCCCGGGACGAGGGTGTCCCCGTCAGGGCCGGGCGCTCGACGTGGTGCGGGGAATCCCCGGTCTCAGTGCGGCGCCCCGCGCCACCCGGCGACCGGGAGGGCGAACTTGGCGACGAGGCGGTCCGTGAACACCGCGTGGTGCAGCCGGGCCAGACGCACCGGTACCGCGCCGCGCCGCACCTCGACGCGGGCCCCGGCGGGCAGCTCCGCGGTGCGCCGGCCGTCGCACCACAGGACGCCGTGCGGGGTGTGTGGCTGCACCTCGACGGCGAGCACCGAGTCGGGCGAGGTCACCAGCGGCTTCGCGAACAGGGCGTGCGCGCTGATCGGCACCATCAGGAGCGCCTCGACCTCGGGCCAGACCACGGGCCCGCCCGCCGAGAACGCGTACGCGGTCGAGCCGGTCGGGGTGGCGCACACGATGCCGTCGCAGCCGAAGCCGGTCACCGGGCGGCCGTCGATCTCGAGGACGACCTCCAGCATCCGTTCGGGTTCGGTCTTCTGCACGGCGGCCTCGTTCAGCGCCCAGTCGCGGTGCACGACGTCGCCGTTGCGGTGCACGACGACGTCGATCGTCATGCGCTCCTCGACCTCGTACGCCTTGGTGACGACGCGGTCGACGACCTTGTCCAGGTCGTCGCGCTCGGCCTCGGCGAGGAAGCCGACCCGCCCCAGGTTGACCCCCAGCATCGGCACGCCCGAGGCGCGCGCGAACTCGGCGCCGCGCAGCAGGGTCCCGTCACCGCCGAGGACGATGAGCAGCTCACACGCGTCGAGGCAGGACGGCGTGGCCTCCTTCACCAGCTCGACCTCGGGCGGCAGCGGCAGATCGGCCGCCTCCGCCTCCAGGACCCGCACGCCGATGCCGCTGCGCAGCAGCCCCTGGACGACCAGTTCGGCACTGCGGATCGCGGCCGGCCGGCCGGTGTGCGCCAGCAGGAAAACAGTACGAGCTCGGCTCTGTGTCAACGCGGCCCCTCCGCCACTGCACGGTCAACGTCGGCCGGGTCCGGTTCGGGCGCCCCGGCGCGCAGCCACAGAAAGTACTCGACATTGCCCGAGGGGCCCGGCAGCGGGCTCGCGGTCACGCCACGCACGCCGAGCCCGAGCTGCCAGGCCTGACCGGCAACGCTCTTCACAGCGTCGGCCCGCAGCCGGCTGCTGCGCACCACGCCGCCGCTGCCCAGCCGCTCCTTGCCCACCTCGAACTGCGGCTTGACCATGAGCACGAGGTCGGCGTCCGCTGCCGCGCAGCGGGCCAGCGCGGGCAGCACGAGGCCCAGCGGGATGAAGGACAGGTCGCCGACGACGAGGTCCACGGGGATGCCGTCGATCGCGTCGAGGGTCAGCTCGCGCACGTTCGTCCGGTCCTTCACGGTGACGCGCTCGTCGCTCTGCAGCGACCAGGCCAGCTGCCCGTACCCCACGTCGACGGCGACGACGTGCGCGGCGCCCGCGCGCAGCAGCACATCGGTGAAGCCGCCGGTGGAGGCGCCCGCGTCCAGCGCCCGGCGGCCCTCGACGACGAGCCCCTGCGGGGTGAACGCGGCGAAGGCGCCCGCGAGCTTGTGGCCGCCGCGCGAGACGTAGTCCGGGGCGTTCTCGTCCTTCGCGACGATGATCGACACGCCTTCGTCCACCTGGGTCGCGGGTTTGGTCGCGACGATCTTCGCGACGCTGACCCGGCCCGCGGCGATCAGCTGGCTGGCCTCACCGCGCGAGCGGGCCAGCTTGCGGTGGACGAGTTCGGCGTCGAGGCGGCGACGTGCCACACCTGCCACGGTCGGTTCAGCTCCTGAGGTCGTGCGAGGGGGACGGGGGCCGGGCGTCCAGCGCGGTCAGCGCCGAGCGCAGCCCCTCGTGTACATCCTCGTACACCTCGGCGTGGCCGTCGGCCGCGAGGTGGTCCAGAGCGGCGAGACGGTCGAGCCGTTCGTCCACCCCGGCGTGCCCGGTCGGGGTGCGTCCGACGCCGAGCGGGGCGGGGGCCGCGGGGTCGTAGGACGGCTCGGGGCCGGGGTCCTGGGCGGGCGGGGCGTCGGCGGGGGTCTCGCTCATGCCCCGACGCTACCGCGAAGCCCCGGTGTACCGTCGGTCGCGATGGCCACGACCGAGGAGTGCCGCGCCGCACTCGAGAAGCTCTCCGAGAGCATGACGCGCGCCGGGGCCGACGTGCGGGCCGCCGCCGCGCTCGACCGCTCGCTCAGCTGCCGCGTCACGGACCTGGACGTGTCGTTTTCCGGCCGTCTCCAGGGCGGCCGGATCGTGGTGCTCGACACCCGCCCCGGGCCGCCCGCCGAGAAGGCGCAGATCCGTCTGGCGATGACGGGGGACGATCTGGTGGCCCTGGTGGACGGCGAGCTGAACTTCGCGCGGGCGTGGGCCTCGGGACGGGTCCGTCTGGAGGCCTCGTTCCGCGATCTGCTGCGGCTCAGGACACTGCTGTGACGGCCGGCTCGCGGCGCCTCGTCCTGCGCGCCGCGGGCACGACCAGCGGAGTGCCGGTCTCCGGGTCGTCGATCACCTGGCACTTCATGCCGAACAGCCGCTCGACGAGGTCGGCCGTGACGATCTCCTTCGGCGGACCCTCGGCGATGACCTCGCCCTCGCGCAGCGCGATGAGGTGCGTGGCGTAGCGGGCCGCGTGGTTGAGGTCGTGCAGGACGGCGACGAGCGTGCGGCCCTGCTCCTCGTGCAGTTCGGCGCACAGGTCGAGCACGTCGATCTGGTGCTGGATGTCGAGATAGGTGGTCGGCTCGTCGAGCAGCAGCAGCGGGGTCTGCTGGGCGAGCGCCATGGCGATCCACACGCGCTGGCGCTGCCCGCCGGAGAGCTCGTCGACGTACCGCTCGGCGAGCTCGGCGACGCCGGTGGACTCCATCGACTCGCGCACCACCCGCTCGTCCTCCGGCGACCACTGGCGCAGGAGCCCCTGGTGCGGGTAGCGGCCGCGGGCCACGAGGTCGCCGACCGTGATGCCGTCGGGGGCGACGGACGACTGCGGGAGCAGCCCGAGCGTCTTGGCCACCTTCTTCGCGGGCATCGACTGGATGACGTTGCCGTCCAGCAGGACCCGCCCCGCGCTCGGCCTGAGCATCCGGGACAGGGCCCGCAGCAGGGTGGACTTGCCGCAGGCGTTGGGGCCGACGATCACCGTGAAGGACTTGTCGGGTATCTCGACGGACAGCTTCTCGGCGATGACGCGCTGGTCGTAGCCGAGGGTGACGGCGTCGGCGGACAGCCTGTTCACAGGGGTGCTCCTTCGGTTCGTTCGGGGGCCGCGCGCGTTCGTACCGCTCGTGGCGGGGCCGGTCGGCGCAGGAATGCTCACAGCCGGCCCGCCTTGCGCTCGGTGACCAGCAGCCACAGCAGATAGCCGCCGCCGACGACGCCGGTGACCACGCCGACGGGCAGCTGGTCGGCGCCGAAGGCGCGCTGCGAGGCCAGGTCCGCGACGATCAGCAGGGCCGCGCCCAGCCAGGTCGCGGCCATCAGGTTGGGTCCGGGCGAGCGGGTCAGCCGGCGGGCGATCTGCGGGGCGGTGAGCGCGACGAAGACCACGGGCCCGGCGGCGGCGGTGGCGGCCGCGGTGAGGAAGACGGACGCGGTGAGCAGGATCAGCCGGGTCCGCTCGACCCGGATCCCGAGCGCACCGGCCGCGTCGTCGCCCATCTCCAGCATCCGCAGCGGCCGCGCGTACACCGCGACGAACGGGACGAGGACCGCGAACAGCGCGAGCAGCGGCCAGACCTGCTCCCAGTCGCGTCCGTTGAGCGAGCCGGTCATCCACACGGTGGCGCGGGCGGCGTCGACGAAGTCGGCCTTGGTGAGCAGATAGCCGTTGACCGCCGTGACGAACGCGGAGACGCCGATGCCGACGAGGACGAGCCGGTAGCCGTGCACGCCGCGCTTCCACGCCAGGACGTAGATGGCGGCTCCGGTGACGAGCCCGCCGACCAGGGCGCCGAGCGCGACCTGCGTGGCGCTCCCCCCGAAGACCACGATCATCACGAGGGCACCCGCGGTCGAGCCCTGGCCGAGACCGAGGACGTCGGGGCTGCCCAGCGGGTTGCGCGAGATGGCCTGGAAGAGCGCGCCGGACAGCCCGAGCGCACCGCCGACCAGCAGGCCGACGAGGACCCGCGGCAGCCGCAGGTCGTTGATGATGAACTCCTGGCCGGGGTCGCCCCGGCCGACGAGCGTGCGCAGCACGTCCGTCGCGGGGATGTCGAAGTCGCCGGTGCCGATGAGCACCACGGCGGCGGCGAGCGCGGCGAGCACGAGCACCACGACGACGACCGTCGAGCGCAGGTCGAGCCGGACCGAGAGTCCGCCCGGCGTGCGCAGCGCCCGCACGGCCCGCACCCGCTCGTCCTTCACGGCCCCGGCCCGCACCGCCTTCGCGCCCGTCGCCTTCACGTCCGTCGTCTTCACAGCTGGGCCAACTTCCGGCGTCGTACGAGGAGGATGAAGACCGGCGCGCCGATGACGGCGGTGACGATGCCGACCTGGAGTTCGGCGGGCCGGGCGACGATCCGGCCGACGACGTCGGCGCCGAGCAGCAGCACGGGCGACAGGATCGCCGCGTACGGCAGGATCCAGCGCATGTCCGGGCCGGTGAACGAGCGCACGACGTGCGGCACCATCAGGCCGACGAAGACGATGGGCCCGCAGGCCGCGGTGGCGGCGCCGCACAGCAGCGTGGCGGCGGCCATGCTCAGGGCGCGGGTGCGGCCCAGGTGGGCGCCGAGGGCGCGGGCGGTGTCGTCGCCCATGGCCATCGCGTTGAGCGGCCGCGCCAGCGCGAGGGCCAGCAGGATGCCGACCGCGATGAACGGCAGCACCTGCCGGATGGTGTCCATGGTGGCGGTGGCCAGCGAGCCGACCTGCCAGAAGCGCATCCGGTTCAGCGCCATGTCGTCACTGATCATCACGGCGTACAGATAGCCGGACAGGGCCGCGGTGATCGCGGTGCCGGCGAGCGCGAGCCGTACGGGGGTCGCGTTGCGGGTGCCGCCCAGGACGTAGACGAGGACGCCGACGGCCGCGGCCCCGAGGAACGCGAACCACACGTAGCCGCTGAGCGAGGTCACCCCGAAGAAGCTGATCGCGGTCACGACGGCCGCGGACGCGCCCATGTTGATGCCGAGGATGCCGGGGTCGGCGAGCGGGTTGCGGGTGAGCGCCTGCAACACCGCTCCGGCGAGGCCGAGCGCGGCGCCGGCGAGCAGTCCGAGCAGGGTCCGCGAGACGCGTTCCCCGACGACCACGTCGGCGTACCGGCCCGAGTCCTGGAACAGGCCGTGCCAGACCTGGTCGACCGAGAGCGGTTTCGCTCCGATCGCGATGCTCGCCACCAGGACGGCGGCCAGCACGAGCACCGACACGAGAAGCCCGGCCGTACGTATCGCCGTACGGCGGCCGGGGGGCGCGGGAGCGGTCTCCGCGCTGGTTTCGGGGGGACTGTCGACCAACACGAGGTTAGGTTAGCCTACCCTCCGATCCGGCCACATCCTGCTGTGCAGAGAGAAGTACCAGCATGCCGTCCTCCGCGCCGTCCGTCACGCCGCTCCCCGACTCCTCCGCCGGGCGCCCGCGCGCCACCGGGCCGTCCCGCCGCGCCCTGCTCGCGGGCGGCGGCGCGGCCGCCCTCGGTGCTCTGCTCACCGCCTGCGGCGCGGACAAACCCTCGGCCGCCGCGTCCGGCGCGTCCGGCGCTTGGTCGTTCAAGGACGACCGGGGCCGGACCGCACGCGTGGACCACACCCCGCGCCGCATCGTCGCCTTCGTCAGCGCCGCCGCTGCACTGCACGACTACGGCGTCGAGTGCACCGGCGTCTTCGGCCCGACCGAGCCGGTCGACGGCAAGCCCAACCCGCAGGCCGGCGACCTCGACCTCGCGAAACTGAAGAGCGTCGGCCAGGAGTGGGGCCGGTTCAACGTCGAGAAGTACGCCGCGCTGCGCCCCGAACTCCTCATCAGCAACATGTTCCCCGGGCCCGACCTGTGGTTCGTGCCCGAGGAGAGCAGCAAGAAGATCGCCGCGCTGGCACCGACCGTCGGCATCGGCATCGCCCGCTCCTCCCTGCGCGTCCCGCTGCGCCGCTACACCGAACTGGCCGCCTCGCTCGGCGCCGACCTCGGCGCGAAGCGGGTGACCGACGCGAAGGCCCGCTTCGAGAGGGCCGAGCGCACCCTGCGCGAGGCGGCCCGGAAGAACGGCGGCCTCAAGGTCCTCGCCATGACCGGCGACAACGACAACCTCTACGTCGCCGTGCCCGACTCCTACTGCGACCTCAACTACTTCAAGGACCTCGGCGTCGAGTTCGTCGAGGGCAAGAAGAGCGACGAGTGGGGCTTCTGGGAGTTCCTCAGCTGGGAGAACGCCGACAAGTACCACGCCGACCTGATCATGCTCGACAACCGCTCCGCGTCGATGTCGCGCGAGGAACTCGCGCAGAAGCCCACCTTCGCCTCGCTCCCCGCCGTGAAGGCCGGGCAGATCACGCCCTGGGCGATGGAGGAGCGCTACAGCTACGCCGGGTACGGCCCGGTGCTGGAGCGGCTCGCCGACGCCATCAACCGATCGAAGAGGCTCACCTCATGACCGAGACCGCCACGCCCGCCCCCACCGCGCCCGCCGCCTCCCCCTTCGGCCTCTTCGCCCTCCGCGTCGCCCGGTCGACCCGCCTCACCCCGAACATGGTGCGCGTGGCCCTCACCGGCCCGGACCTGTCCCGGATGGCCTCCGCCGGACGCGACCAGCGCATCAAGCTCTTCCTGCCGGCCCCCGGCCGGACCGCACCGGACCTTCCCGACAACTCCGACGGCCAGTGGTACGCGGCCTGGCAGGCCCTCGACCCGGCGACCCGCGGCTACATGCGGACCTACACGATCCGCACCCTGGACACCGAACGGGCCGAGCTGACCGTCGACTTCGCCGTGCACGGCGAGGAGGGGCCTGCCTCCCGCTGGGCCCTGCACGCCCGGCCCGGCGACGAGGTGGGCGCCTTCGCCCCGGTCGTCGAGGACAACGCCGCCTACGAGTTCCGCCCGCCGGCCGACGCCGACTGGATCCTGCTGGCCGCCGACGCCTCCGCGCTGCCGGCCGTCGCGGGCATCCTCGAGCACCTGCCGCCGGCCGTCCCGGTCCGCGCCTGGATCGAGGTCCCGGGGCCCGCCGACCACCAGAACCTCCCGGCGGGCCTGGACACCCACATCACCTGGCTGACCACGGCCGGCTCCACCCCGGAGGCGATCGCCGCGGCCGACCTGCCGTCCGGCACCCCGTACGCCTGGGTCGCGGGCGAGTCCTCGACGGTGAAGGCGGTCCGCCGTCACCTGGTCCAGGGCCGCGGCATCGACCGCCGCCGCGTCCAGTTCTCCGGCTACTGGCGCAAGGGCGCCTCGGAGGACCTCCTGATGGAGAAGAACGAAGCCGCGTAACGGTCCGGCTCAGGGGGCGGGGCGGCCTCTGCCCCCCCTACAGCTCCAGCCGCGCCAGCGCCTTCTCCGCGCTCAGGTCGCACACCCCGTCGCCCGCCGCGCTCCACGCCGCCCCGCACAGCGTCCGCAGCCCGTCGATCGCCGGGCCGTCACCCGTCAGCTCCAGGGATCCGTCCCCGGCCGCCGCACTCCAGCCGCCGCACCGGAACGCCCCGCCGTCCTCGACCACCTCGGGCTGCCCGGTGAGCAGCCCGCGCAGGTCCAGGTCCACGTACGTCGGCCGGTA
>NZ_WWIA01000029.1 GCF_009870065.1 Streptomyces sp. SID5785
AGGGGCGCGGGGAACTGCGCGAGCAACCACGACGGCGCCGCACCCGGCAACGAAGCGGCACCCCCACGACGGGAGCCGCGGGCGCCCCTCACCCCACGGGCAGAACCGCCGAGACCCGGAAACCCCCCGCATCCGTGGGCCCGGACACAAAGACCCCGCCGAGCCCGGCCACCCGCTCCTTCATCCCCACCAGCCCGTTCCCGCCGGACGGCAGATCCGCCGAGGAAGCCGCCGCAGGCACCGGCGGCGGCTCGTTCTCCACCTGCATCGCCACCTCACCCCCGCGATGCGCGAGCCGCACGTACGCCTTCGCCCCCGCCGCATGCTTGTGCACGTTCGTGAGCGCCTCCTGCACCACCCGGAACGCCGTCTGCTCCACCACCGCCGCGTACGCCCGGACCTCCCCCTCCACCGTCATCTCCACGACCATCCCGGCCGCCCGCGACTGCCCCACCAGCTCCTCCACCTCGGCCAGACACGGCCCGCCCTCGGGGTCCTCCGCCTCCGCCCGCGACGCCGCCGCGGCCGCCGCCGCACCCACCGCCTGCAACGGCACCGCCGACCGCTCCGGCACCGGATCCCCCGCCCGCAGCACCCCGAGCATCTCGCGCAGCTCGGTCAGCGCCTGCCGGCCCATGTCCCCGACCAGCGCCGCGTTCCGCACCGCCTTCTCCGGGTCCTTGCGCGCCACCGCCTGCAACGCCGCCGCGTGCACCACCATCAGCGAGACCCGGTGCGCCACCACGTCGTGCATCTCGCGCGCGATCCGGGTCCGCTCCTCACCCCGCGCCCACTCGGCCCGCTCCTCGGCCCGCTCCGCGAGCAGCAGCAGCTCCCGCTCCAGCGAATCGTTCCGCTCCGTCAGAGACTCCATCAGGCGGCGCCGCGCCCCGACGTACATGCCGAGCAGCAACGGCGGCGCCGTCACCCCCAGCGAGGTCGTGATCGCGACGAACGGCACGAACCAGCCGCCCACCTCCAGCAGCTTCTCGCTGTGCACCATGTCCTGCTGCGCGCGCACCACGGACACGATCAGCGTCCCGGCGAACGACATGCCCGCCAGCGCCGCGATGATCCGCCGCGGCATCTCCGACGCCGCCAGCGAGTAGAGGCCGACGACCGTCATCATCACGCCCATCTGCGCGGGCGTCACCGCGACCGACACCAGCACGACCGCGATCGGCCAGCGCCGGCGCAGCAGCAGCGTCGAACCCGTCAGGACACCGAAGACGATCCCCACCGAGGCCGGCAGTCCGGCCTTGTGCGCGAAGGGCACCCCTTCCACGGCGCACTCCGCGGCGGACGCCACCGCGAGCCCCGCGTCGAGCAGGACGGACCGCCGCCGCTCCCACCACCACGGCCCCCCGGCCGCATCTCGGTGAACTTCCCCCGTCGTGGTCATACCTCCACCCTACGGGCGCCCCCTACCCGATTTCCGGCGAGTTTCCCCGCAGCATGATCACCTCCGGAGCGGGCGCGCCCGGGCCGCCTCCCGGCCGCGTGCCGCACGGCTCCGCTGCGTACCGTCGCATCGGGGGCTCCCGGTACGGCATAGTAGGGGCGGCCACAGCGAGTGATCCGCAGCATCGGGCACAGCTGACGAACCATCCCGGGTCGTCTAATGGCAGGACAAAGAGTTTTGGTCTCTTGAATGTGGGTTCGATTCCTACCCCGGGAGCACTCTGCGGGGCCCGACCGTCACCGGTCGGGCCCCGCCCCCGTTTGCGGGCCGAAACGCCCCGGTATCCTGCGGATGTCCACCCGAACACACATCCTGAGGGGCACACCCGTGAGCGCCACAAGCCCGGCCGCCGTCGTCGTTCTCGCCGCGGGTGAGGGCACCCGCATGAAGTCGGCCACGCCCAAAGTCCTGCACGAGCTCTGCGGCCGGTCGCTGGTCGGTCATGTGCTGGCCGCCGCGCGGGAGTTGAACCCCGAGCAGCTCGTCGTGGTCGTCGGGCACGAGCGCGAGAAGGTCGCCGCGCACGTGACCGCCGTCGACACCTCGGCCCGTACCGCGGTGCAGGCCGAGCAGAACGGCACGGGGCACGCCGTGCGCATGGGCCTCGAGGGGCTCGACGGCGCGGTCGAGGGCACCGTCGTCGTCGTGTGCGGCGACACGCCGCTGCTGACCGGCGGCACGCTGCAGGACCTGGCGGCGACGCACGCCGCCGACGGCAACGCGGTGACCGTGCTGACCGCCGAGGTGCCGGACGCGACGGGCTACGGCCGGATCGTGCGCGACGCGGCCACCGGCGCCGTCACCGCGATCGTCGAGCACAAGGACGCGTCCGAGCCGCAGCGCGCGATCCGTGAGATCAACTCCGGGGTGTTCGCGTTCGACGGCCGGCTGCTGACCGAGGCGCTGAAGCAGGTGCGGACGGACAACAGCCAGGGCGAGGAGTACCTGACGGACGTGCTCGGGATCCTGCGGGAGGCCGGGCACCGGGTCGGGGCGTCCGTGGCGCGCGACCACCGCGAGATCGCGGGGATCAACAACCGCGTGCAGCTGTCGGAGGCGCGCCGCATCCTCAACGACCGGCTGCTGGAGCGGGCGATGCTCGACGGCGTGACGGTCGTGGACCCGGCGAGCACGCTGCTGGACGTGACGGTGACGTTCGAGCGGGACGCGACGGTGCTGCCGTCGACGCAGCTGCACGGGACGACGCACATCGCCGAGGGCGCCGTGGTGGGCCCGAACACGCGGCTGACGGACACGACGGTGGGCGCGGGCGCCCGGGTCGACAACACGGTGGCGGACGGCGCGGAGGTCGGCCCGCAGGCGACGGTGGGCCCGTTCGCGTATCTGCGGCCGGGGACGCGGCTCGGCGTGAAGGCGAAGATCGGTACGTACGTGGAGACGAAGAACGCGTCGATCGGTGAGGGCACGAAGGTCCCGCACCTCTCCTACGTGGGTGACGCGACGATCGGCGACTTCACCAACATCGGTGCGGCGAGCGTGTTCGTGAACTACGACGGCGAGGCGAAGCACCACTCGACGGTCGGGTCGCACTGCAAGACGGGTTCGGACAACATGTTTGTGGCGCCTGTCACGATCGGGGACGGCGCGTACACCGCCGCGGGCTCGGTGATCACGAAGGACGTGCCGGCCGGTTCGCTGGCCGTCGCCCGGGGCCAGCAAAGGAATATCGAGGGCTGGGTGGCCCGTAAGCGTCCGGGGAGCGCGGCGGCGAAGGCGGCCGAGGCGGTGTCCCGGAATCCGGAAACCGCTGACTGACGCGGTCTGACCGGAAACAGGTGCGTCCGACACGGCGTACCGTGATAGGTGCACACGATTCGCCTGGCTCGCTGCTATAGGGACGCGCGGGCAGCTGCGGCGGACGAACTCGTCTGAGGAGACTAGTGCTGTGACCGGGATCAAGACGACCGGCGAGAAGAAGCTGATGCTCTTCTCCGGCCGCGCCCACCCCGAGCTTGCCGAGGAGGTCGCGCACCAGCTCGGTGTCGGGATCGTCCCGACCAAGGCTTTCGACTTCGCCAATGGTGAGATCTACGTCCGCTACCAGGAGTCCGCTCGCGGGGCCGACTGCTTCCTGATCCAGAGCCACACGGCTCCGATCAACAAGTGGATCATGGAGCAGCTGATCATGATCGACGCGCTGAAGCGTGCGTCGGCCCGCTCCATCACGGTCATCGTGCCGTTCTACGGTTACGCGCGGCAGGACAAGAAGCACCGCGGACGTGAACCGATCTCGGCGCGTCTGATCGCGGACCTGCTGAAGACGGCGGGTGCGGACCGGATCCTCGCGATCGATCTGCACACGGACCAGATCCAGGGCTTCTTCGACGGCCCGGTGGACCACCTGTTCGCGCTGCCGATCCTGGCGGACTACGTGGGTGCCAAGGTCGACCGCGACAAGCTGACCGTGGTGTCGCCGGACGCGGGCCGCGTGCGGGTGGCGGACCGCTGGTGCGACCGTCTGGGCGCGCCGCTGGCGATCGTGCACAAGCGCCGGGACAAGGACGTGGCGAACCAGGTCACGGTCCACGAGGTCGTGGGTGACGTGAAGGGCCGCGTCTGCGTGCTCGTCGACGACATGATCGACACGGGTGGCACGATCTGCGCCGCCGCGGACGCGCTGTTCGCGCACGGTGCGGAGGACGTCATCGTGACGGCGACGCACGGTGTGCTGTCGGGTCCGGCCGCGGACCGGCTGAAGAACTCGAAGGTGAGCGAGTTCGTGTTCACGGACACGCTGCCGACGCCGGGTGAGCTGGAGCTGGACAAGATCACGGTGCTGTCGATCGCTCCGACGATCGCCTCGGCGGTGCGTGAGGTGTTCGAGGACGGTTCGGTGACCAGCCTGTTCGAGGGCGAGGCCTGATCCCCCGGGGATCGGACCACTGAAGATCCATTTGGTGCGGCCTTCCGCGCCGGGTAACCTGTGACAGTTGCTCGGCGAGGGAGGCCGCACTTCTGTTCTCGGAAGTCGCGGCGGTCCGTTATCGACGCGCTCTTCGTAGCAGGCCGTTCGTGGCCGGGTGACCTTTTCCCCAGTTCTACGAGGAGTTGAGAGCATGTCCGAGGTCAAGCTCGCCGCTGAGACCCGTTCCGAGTTCGGCAAGGGTGCGGCCCGCCGCATCCGCCGCGAGGCCAAGGTTCCCGCGGTCCTGTACGGGCACGGTGCCGAGCCGGTCCACATCACGCTGCCGGGTCACGAGCTGCAGCTCGCCCTGCGTACGCCGAACGTCCTGATCGCTCTGGACATCGACGGCAAGGGCAACGAGCTGGCGATCCCGAAGGCCGTCCAGCGTGACCCGCTGAAGGGCTTCCTGGAGCACGTCGACCTGCTGCTCGTGAAGCGCGGCGAGAAGGTCACCGTCGAGCTTCCGGTCGTCACCGAGGGCGAGCTGGCCCCGGGCGGCAACCTGCTCGAGCACGTGCTGAACACGCTGACGGTCGAGACCGAGGCGACGCACATCCCCGAGTCGGTCACGGTCTCCGTGGCGGGCCTGGAGGCCGGCGCCTCCGTCCTGGCCAAGGACATCACGCTGCCGTCGGGCACCACGCTGGCGGCCGACGAGGACGCGGTCGTCCTGCAGGTCGTGTCGGCGCAGGCCGAGGAGGCCCCGGCCGAGGCTGCCGAGGGCGACGAGGCCGCGGAGGCCTGAGCCTTCTGACGCGGTACCCGTACGGGGTGGTGGGCTCGGCCCGCCACCCCGTACGACTGTCCGCACCCCTGCTCACCCCCAGCCGTCGTCCCCACCCGTCTCCACCCGCCTCCACTCGTCCCCACTCATCCCCGTGAGGAATGCGCATGTCCGACGAGAACGCTCCCTGGCTGATCGCCGGCCTGGGCAACCCCGGTCCCGAGTACGCGATGAACCGGCACAACGTCGGTTTCATGGTGGCGGATCTGCTGGCCCGGCGGATGGGGGCGAAGTTCAAGCGGGCGACGAAGGGTCAGGCGCAGGTCGTCGAGGGGCGGATCGGCCCGCCCGGGCCCGCGAACCGGCGGGTGATCCTGGCCAAGCCGATGTCGTACATGAACGTGTCGGGCGGCCCGGTGACGGCGCTGCGCGACTTCTACAAGGTGCCGGTGGCGCACATCGTCGCGGTCCATGACGAGCTGGACATCGACTACGGGGTGCTGCGTCTGAAGCTGGGCGGCGGCGACAACGGGCACAACGGTCTGAAGTCGATCACGAAGTCGCTGGGCAGCGACTACCACCGGGTGCGGTTCGGGATCGGGCGTCCGCCGGGCCGGATGCAGGTGGCGGACTTCGTCCTGAAGGACTTCGCGTCGGCGGAGCGCAAGGAGCTCGACTACTTCGTGGACCGTGCGGCGGACGCCGTGGAGGCGCTGGTCGTCGAGGGTCTGGAGCGGGCGCAGTCGACGTACAACTCGTGAGGTCACGGGTCACTGCGGACAACTGGCGACCTGTGGGGACTTTCCCCGGCAGGAGTTGACCGGGGCCCGGGTGATGGCCAAGGATCCCGGCCATGTTGGCTGTCTCCCGGCAGGTGGCGGCGGGTGTGCTCGCCGTGCTGTTGCTGGTCACCGGTGTGTGGGCGTCGTGGGGCGCGGCCCAGCACGTGATGTTCCCGAGCGGTCGTGAGCGCGGGGTGCTGACCGTGGCGCGGTGCGCGGACGGGGTGTGTTCGGGCGCGTTCGCGCCGGGGGCACCGCCCGCGGAGCGGCATGCTCGCGTGACGCTGGAGCAGTCCGTGGGCGTGAAGAAGGGTGCCCGCTTCCCTGTCGTGCTGAAGCCGGGGTCGACGTCTGCGGTGCGGGCGGGCGGGCCCGGGTTCCTGCGGGCATGGGTGCCGCTGGGCGGTGCGCTGTTGCTGGCGTCGGTGGTGGTCGCGGGGGGTATGCGGCGCCGGCGCCTCGCGTGGGTCACGGGAGGCGCCGGGTTCGCTCTGCTGACGGCGGCCTTCGCCGCCGTCAGCCTGGGGTGAGGTGCGCGGTCAGCCGGTGTTGCGCAGACCGGCGGCGACGCCGTTCACGGTGAGCAGCAGGGCGCGGGCCAGGGTGGGGTCCGGCTCCTCGCCCGCGGCGGCGGCTTCGCGCTGCCGCTTGAGCAGGGCGACCTGGAGGTAGGAGATCGGGTCCAGGTAGGCGTCGCGGATGTCGAAGGTCTGCTTGAGGACGGGCTGCGCGTCGAGGAGTTCGCTCTCGCCGGTGATGCGCAGGACTTCCTGCACGGTGAGGGCGTGCTCGGTCTCGATGTCGGCGAAGACGTGCCGCAGGTTCTCCGGGACGAGCGTCTCGACGTAGTGGCGGGCGATCCGCAGGTCCGTCTTGGCGAGGGTCATCTCCACGTTCGAGATGAAGTTGCGGAAGAAGTGCCAGCGCTCGTGCATCTCGGTGAGCACGGTGTCGAGGCCGGCCTCGCGCAGGGCCTTGAGGCCGGAGCCGACGCCGTACCAGCCGGGGACGATCTGGCGGGACTGGGTCCAGCCGAACACCCAGGGGATGGCGCGCAGGCCGTCGAGGGAGACGCCGGATCCGGGGCGGCGGGAGGGCCGGGAGCCGAGGTGGAGGTCGGCGAGCTGGTCGACGGGGGTGGAGGCGACGAAGTACGTCGGCAGGTCGGGGTCCTCGACCAGCTTGCGGTACGCGGCGTGGGCGGCGTCGGAGACGACGTCCATGGCGGCGTCCCAGCGGGCGAGGGCCTCGTCGGACTGGCGGGGTGCGGTGTGCAGGGCGGAGGCCTGGAGGGTGGCCGCGACGGTCAGCTCCAGGTTCTCCCTGGCCAGGGACGGCACGAGGTACTTGTCGGAGATGACCTCGCCCTGCTCGGTGACCTTGATCTCGCCTTCGAGGGTGCCCCAGGGCTGGGCGAGGATCGCGTCGTGGGAGGGGCCGCCGCCGCGGCCGACGGTGCCGCCGCGGCCGTGGAAGAGGCGCAGGCGCACGCCGTAGCGGTGGGCGACGTCGCGCAGGCGGCGCTGGGCGCGGTGGATCTCCCACTGGGAGGTGGTGATGCCGCCGAACTTGGAGGAGTCGGAGTAGCCGAGCATGACCTCCTGGACGTCTCCGTTGAGCGCGACGAGGCGCCGGTAGGAGGGGTCGGAGAGCATGTCCTCGAGGATCGTGTCGGCGGCCTTGAGCTCGTCGGTGGTCTCGAGGAGGGGCACGATGCCGATCTTGGCCCAGCCGGCGTGCAGGTCGATGAGGCCGGCCTCGCGGGCGAGGACCGCGGCGGCGAGGACGTCGTCGGCGCCCTGGCACATCGAGATGATGTACGACTCGATGACCTCGGGGCCGAAGACCTCCAGGGCCTTCTTGACGGTGTGGAAGACGCCGAGGGTCTTCTCGCCGTCGGCGTCGAGGGGGGCCGGGGTGGGGGCGAGGGGGCGCCGGGACCTGAGCTCCTTGGCGAGGAGCTTGCCGCGGTAGTCGCGGGGCATGTCGGCGTAGCGCCAGGACTCCTCGCCGAGGCGGTCGAAGAGCTGGCCGAGTGCGTGGTGGTGGGCGTCGGCGTGCTCGCGGACGTCCATGGTGGCGAGCTGGAGGCCGAACGCGGACAGGGTGCGGATGGTGCGGTTCATCCGGCCCTCGGCGAAGAGACCGCCGCGGTGCTCGCGCAGAGAGGTCTGGATGAGGGTGAGGTCGGCGAGGAGCTCGGCGGTGCCGAGGTAGTCGCGGCCGTCCTCGTGAGGGGTGTTCTTCGCGAGGCGCGTCTTGGTGTTCTCGAGCTTCTGGCGGATCGCGGTGGCCTTGAGCCGGTAGGGCTCCTCGGCGTTGAGCCGCTTGTAGCGGGGGCTGATCTCGGGCAGGGCCTCGAGGTCGGCGTCGAGCGAGGTGAGGAGTTCCTCGGTGGCGCCGGTGTAGCGGATGGAGTTCGACAGGAAGCCGCGCAGCTCGTCGATGAGGTCGAGGGCGTCGTTGATGCCGTGCTCGTGCTGGAGGATCAGGACGTCCCAGGTGACCTGGGGGGTGACGTTGGGGTTGCCGTCGCGGTCGCCGCCGATCCAGGTGCCGAAGGTGAGGGGGCGGGTGTCCTCGGGGAGGGTGACGCCGACGCGCTCGAGTTCGGCGGTGAGGTCCTCGAGGACGTCGCCGACGGCGCCGGCGTGCAGTTCGTCGAGGTAGTAGATGGCGTTGCGCGACTCGTCGGTGACCTCGGGGCGGACGACGCGCAGCTCGTCGGTCTGCCACACGAGGTCGATGTTCTCGGCGAGGCGGGTGTCGTAGCGGCGGCGGTCGGTCTCGAGGACGGGGGTCTCGAGGAGCTCGGCGACGCGGCGCAGCTTGTTGAGGACGGAGCGGCGGGCGGCCTCGGTGGGGTGGGCGGTGAAGACGGGCCGAACGTTGAGGTTGCGGACGGTGTCGCGCAGGTGGTCCGGGTCGGCGTCCTTGAGGCGGTCGGCGGTGCGGGCCAGGAGTCCGCCCTCGGCGGCGCGCCTGGCACGCAGCTCGCGGCCTCGGTGGACCTGCTCGGTCACGTTGGCCAGGTGGAAGTAGGTGGAGAAGGCGCGGACGAGCTTGGCGGCGGTCTCCAGTTCGGTGCCGCGCAGCAGCTCGGCCGCGGCCTCGCCGTCCTCGCGCGTCAGGCGGCGGACCTTCTCGACGAGCTCGAGGAGCTCGGGTCCCTCCTGGCGGACGAGGGTCTCGCCCAGCAGGTCCCCGAGGCGGCGGATGTCGGCACGCAGTTCGGGGCTGGTGCTCGTCGAAGCGGTCTGATCGGCACTGCTCACAGGTGCGGCTCCTTGCAGTGGTGAAGCTCTTCTGGCGGGAGGGAGTCCCGGGATCCGGGTAGGAGACCCGGGTGGAGATTCAGAGCGGACCGCGCTGTCCGACCGTTTCCAAGGATATGTGCCTGCCGGGGCGGCACGGCCCGGGGCCTCGTGGTGGTGTCCGCGGACACGACCTTGCCGCCGGGCTACGCGCTGCCATACTTACGACGCCGTAGGTTACGGAACCGTAGGCAAGCATGTCCGCGGATTCCCGTGGATCTCCTGACCCGTATCGACCCTGTTCAATCCTCTCGAACCACTACCCACAGGGGACTCCCATGGCCACACGCTCCGATGTGATGGAAGACGCACCGCGCGGACCGTCCTCCGGCCCGATGACGTCGGCGACGCTGGGCGGTGAGCAGAAGCGTTCGCTCGAACAGATCACTCTGCTGCTGTTCATTCTCGTGCCGTTCCTGGCCCTGGTCGCGGCGGTGCCGCTGGCCTGGGGCTGGGGGGTGAGCTGGCTGGACATCGGCCTGCTCGTCTTCTTCTACTACCTGGGCTGTCACGGCATCACGATCGGCTTCCACCGCTACTTCACGCACGGGTCCTTCAAGGCGAAGCGTCCGCTGCGGATCGCGCTGGCGGTGGCGGGCTCGATGGCGGTCGAGGGGCCGCTGGTGCGCTGGGTGGCCGATCACCGCAAGCACCACAAGTTCTCCGACGCGGAGGGTGACCCGCATTCGCCGTGGCGGTTCGGGGAGACGGTGCCGGCGCTGATGAAGGGCCTGTGGTGGGCGCACATCGGCTGGATGTTCGACGAGGAGCAGACGCCGCAGGAGAAGTACGCGCCGGACCTGGTCAAGGATCCGGTCATCCGGGCGATCTCGCGGCAGTTCGTGCTGTGGACGGCGCTGTCGCTGCTGCTGCCGCCGCTGATCGGCGGTCTGGTCACGATGTCGTGGTGGGGTGCGTTCACGGCGCTGTTCTGGGGTTCGCTGGTGCGGGTGGCGCTGCTGCACCACGTGACGTGGTCGATCAACTCGATCTGCCACGCGGTCGGCAGGCGTCCGTTCAAGTCGCGGGACCGTTCCGGGAACGTGTGGTGGCTGGCGGTGCTGTCGTGCGGCGAGTCGTGGCACAACCTGCATCACGCGGATCCGACGTCGGCGCGGCACGGTGTGATGCGCGGCCAGGTGGACTCGTCGGCGCGGCTGATCCGCTGGTTCGAGCAGCTGGGCTGGGCGCACGACGTGCGCTGGCCGTCGAAGGAGCGGATCGCGTCCCGGCGCAGGTCCCGGGCGGCCGACGCGGCGTGACCGGAGCACGGCATGATGGGGTGGTGGCGACCGACTCAAGCACCCCGAGCAACGCGAGCAGCGACCGGCCCGAGAAGACGCGGAGGACGCGGCGGACGCGGATGACGGGGGCGGAGCGGCGTCAGCAGCTGCTGGAGATCGGGCGCACCCTGTTCGCCGCGAAGGGCTTCGAGGGCACGTCGGTGGAGGAGATCGCGGCGAAGGCCGGGGTCTCCAAGCCGGTGGTGTACGAGCACTTCGGCGGCAAGGAGGGGCTGTACGCGGTCGTGGTGGACCGGGAGATGCGGCAGCTGCTCGACATGGTGACGGGTTCGCTGACGGCGGGCCATCCGCGGGAGCTGTGCGAGCAGGCGGCGTTCGCGCTGCTCGACTACATCGAGGAGTACACGGACGGGTTCCGCATTCTCGTCCGGGACTCCCCGATCCCGCAGTCCACGGGGTCCTTCGCGTCGCTGATCTCCGACATCGCGACGCAGGTGGAGGACATCCTGGGCCGCGAGTTCAAGGCGCGGGGGTTCGACCCGAAGCTGGCGCCGCTGTACGCGCAGGCCCTCGTCGGGATGGTCGCGCTGACGGGGCAGTGGTGGCTGGACGCGCGCAAGCCGAAGAAGGCGGAGGTGGCCGCGCACCTGGTGAATCTGGCGTGGCACGGCCTGGACGGCCTGGAGCCGAAGCCCCGCCTGATAGGGCACAGGAAGAGCTAGTCCCGGAACCCCGTGGCCGCCGCCTTCACGGGGCGACGGCGACGACGAAGATCCGGCGGAACGGCAGCAGGGTGCCGTGTGCGGTGGCGGGGTAGGCGGCGCGCAGCTGTGCGCCGTACTCGGTGAGGAAGTCCTTCCGGGCGGCCGGGTCGTCGTCGAGGGCGCTCAGGACGGGGCGCAGGCCGGTGCCCATGACCCAGTCGAGCACCGGGTCGGGGCCCTGGAGGACGTGCAGGTAGGTGGTCTCCCAGGCGTCGACGGTGCAGCCGAGCGCCGCGAGCCGGTCGAGGTACGCGGCGGGCGTGGCGACCGCGTCGCGGTGGCGCAGGACGCCGCCGAGCCGGTCCTTCCAGCGGGCTGATCCGGCGAGTTCGCGCATCAGGGTGTGGCTGGGGGCGTCGAAGTTGCCCGGCACCTGGAAGGCGAACGTGCCGCCGGGTGCGAGGGCGCCGATCCAGCGCGGGAAGGCGTCGGTGTGGCCGGGCACCCATTGGAGCGTGGCGTTGGACAGGATCAGGTCGTACGTCTGCGGGGGCGTCCAGTGGGCGGCGTCCGCGTACGCGAAGTCGAGCCGGTCCCCGGCGTGGGCCCGCGCCTTCTCCAGCATCGCGGGCGAGTTGTCGTACCCGGTGATGTGCGCGGTGGGCCAGCGGTCGGCCAGCAGGGCCGTCATGTTCCCGGGGCCGCAGCCGAGGTCGGCGATGCGGGCGGGGGTGCGGGGCAGGTCGGGGACGCGGGCCAGCAGGTCGGTGAAGGGGCGGCCGCGGTGGCCGGCGTGGCGGAGGTACTGCCGGGGGTCCCAGGCGGGGGGCTGCTGTGTCGTCATGCCTCCAGGGTGACCCCGAATATATCTCGACGTCAAGATAATCGACATCAAGAGACTTCATGTCGACACACCCTCTACACTGATCGTCATGGAGGACGAGGTCGACCGTCTGGTCGCAGCGTGGCGCCGGGAGCGCCCCGACCTCGACGTGGAGCCCCTCGAGGTGCTCAGTCGGGTCAGCAGACTCGCGCGCCATCTCGACCGCGCCCGCCGGCTCGCGTTCGCCGAGCACGAGCTGGAGCCGTGGGAGTTCGACGTCCTGACGTCACTGCGCCGCGCCGGCGCCCCCTACCAGCTCTCCCCCGGCCAGCTGCTCACCCAGACCCTGGTCACCTCCGGCACGATGACGAACCGGATCGACCGCCTCGCCAAGAAGGGCCTCGTCGAGCGACTGCCCGACCCCAGCGACCGGCGCGGCGTGCTGGTCCGACTCACCGAGGTCGGACAGGAGCGGGCGGACCAGGCGCTGGCCGGACTGCTCGATCAGGAGCGGGCCATCCTGGCCGAGCTCTCCCGCGCGGAGCGCGGCGAACTGGCCTCGCTGCTGCGCCAGTTGACCGCCCCGTTCGACAACATCCCCGGCTAGGGCCTGTTTAGGGAAGAGCGCCGTCCGCGCTCAGCTGGCGGCCTCCAGGTCGGCGGGTCCGACGCCCGCCCGGCGCGCCAGTGCCACCGCCGCCAGCGTCGAGTGCACCCCGAGCTTGCCCAGCACGTTCTGCATGTGGGTGCGCACCGTGTGCGGGGACAGATACAGCCGCTCGGCGACCGCCTTGCGGCCCAGGCCCGCGACCATGCAGCGCAGCACCTCCCGCTCGCGCGGCGTCAGCGACTCGACCAGCTGCTCCGACTCCGTCCGGTGCTTGCGCGCCGCGGTCAGCTCCCGCAGCACGCCCGTGAGCAGTGCCGGCGGCAGGTGGGTCTCGTCGCGCAGCACACCCCGGATGACGGTCAGCAGCCGCGACAGGGAGCAGTCCTTGGCGACCCAGCCCGAGGCGCCGGCCTGGAGCGCGAGCGCCGCCCGCCGCGGGTCGTCCCGCTCGGCCAGCACCACCGTACGCACCGACGGCTGGCCCGAACGGACCCCGGCCACCAGCGAGATGCCGTCGACCAGCCCGTCCTGCGCCGCCCCGTCGGGCACCGCGGCGGGCGGGCGCAGGCCCTCGACGGCCGCCGCGCCCAGGTCCGCGTCGACCAGCAGCACATCGAATCTGCGCCCCTCGGCGGCCGCCCGGTCCAGGCAGCGCAGGGCGGCGGGGCCGCTGCCCGCGGCCGCCACCTCGACGTCGGGCTCGGCGGCGAGGGCCGCGGCGAGCGACTCGGCGAAGATGCGGTGGTCGTCGACGACCAGAACGCGTATGCGAACCACTGATAAACCCCCACTGGTCGGGGGACGGACCAACGCAGGTACGGCGCCCGGAGTGCGGGTCACCGCAGCCGCACGGCCGCCGCCGTGCCGAACTGCTCCCCCACTCCGGGCGTCGTACCCGGCTGTCTCGCCCCCTGATCAGCACCGGCCCCCACCGGTGCTGTTCATCAGAGTAGGGCCGCCGGCCCGGAGGGGAAGCGGATTCGCAGAACTGATGGCGGCTTGACCGGCGGGCGACTGTCCTGCGCGTTTATGGTGAGACGCATGTTTCGGATTGAGACAGAAGTCGACAAAGAGCGCCGCCTTCTGCTCCACGCGGCGCTCCGTGACAGCAACACGGCGGCGTCTCCCGCACTGCGCGAACTGCGCGGCACCCCGGCCGAGCGCGAGACCCCGCTCCAGGTGTGGGCCCTCGACGCGGAGGGCGGCCTCGCGGCCGGCCTCGACGCCCACACCTGGGCGACCTGGCTCCATGTGAACCTGCTCTGGGTCGCCGACCACCACCGCGGCGCGGGCCTCGGCTCCCGCCTCCTGGCCCGAGCCGAACAGATCGCCCGCGACCAGCACGCCTGCACCAACTCCCGAGTCGAGACGTGGGACTTCCAAGCGCCGGGCTTCTATCGGCAGCACGGCTACGAGGTCGTCGCCGTCGTCCCCGACTACCCACCCGGCGTCAAGGAGTTCACCCTCACCAAACGGCTCGGCTGACGCGGGGTCAGGCGAGGCGGTGGGCGCCGGCCGACGGGACCGCGGGGAAGACGCGCGGGGGCCGGAAGCCCGCATCCTCGAAGGCGGTCAGGACCGCCTTGGTGAGGGACTCCGCCTCCGCCGCCTCGGTCAGGACGATCGCCGAGCCACCGAAGCCGCCGCCGGTCATCCGGGCGCCGACCGCCCCGGCCGAGCGGGCCGCGGTGACGACGAGGTCGAGCTCGGGGCAGGAGATGCGCAGGTCGTCGCGGAGCGAGCGGTGGCCGTCGTACAGGACGGGGCCGATCGCCCGGACCTCGCCCGCGTCGAGGAGTTCGATGACCTGCTCGACGCGGTGGTCGTCGGAGACGATGTGGCGGACGTAGCGGACGACCTTCTCGTCCGCGCCCGCCCGCTCGATGCGGGCCAGCGCCTCGTCGAGACCGGCGAACGGCACGTCCCGCAGGTGGGAGACGCCGAGCAGGCGCGCGCCCTCCTCGCAGCCGGCCCGGCGCTCCGCGTACGCCCCGTCGCCCAGCTCGTGCTTGACGCGGGTGTCGAAGACGAGCAGCTGGAGGCCCTGCGCGGCCAGGTCGAAGGGGATCTGCCGGATGGACAGGTCGCGGCAGTCGAGGTGCAGCGCGTGCCCCTCGGTGCCGCAGGCGGAGGCCATCTGGTCCATGACCCCGCACGGGACGCCGACGAAGGCGTTCTCGGCGCGCTGGGCGAGCACCGCCAGCTCGGGCCCGGTCAGACCGAGGGCGAACAGGTCGTTCAGGGCGAGCGCGGTGACGACCTCCAGGGCCGCCGAGGACGACAGGCCCGCGCCGGTCGGCACCGTGGACGCGAGGTGGACGTCGGCGCCGGTGACGGCGTGGCCCGCCTCGCGCAGCGCCCACACGACACCGGCCGGGTACGCGGCCCAGCCGCCCTGCCCGTAGCTGCTCAGGGGCGTCAGCTCGTCGACGCGCAGTTCGGCGATCGGGGCGTCGATGTCGGCGGAGTGCAGGCGCAGCACCCCGTCCTCGCGCCGGGCCACCGCGGCGACCGCGGTGTGCGGCAGCGCGAGCGGCATGACGAAGCCCTCGTTGAAGTCGGTGTACTCGCCGATGAGGTTGACGCGGCCGGGCGCGGCCCACACCCCGGCGGGCTCGTACCCGTACAGATCGCTGAACTGGGCGGCGACGGACATCTGCTGGCTCCCCTGGCTGTTACTGCTGGCGTGCCTGGGCGAACTCCCAGGCGTCGGCGACGATTCCCGCGAGGTCGGCCCGCGACGGGTTCCAGCCGAGGCGCTCGCGGGCGGTCTGCGCGGAGGCGACGAGGACGGCCGGGTCGCCGCCGCGGCGCGGGGCCGCGACCTCGGGGACCGGGTGCCCGGTGACCTGGCGGACGGTCTCGATGACCTCGCGGACGGAGAAGCCGTTTCCGTTGCCCAGGTTGCAGATGAGGTGCTCGCCGGGCTGTGCGGCCTCGACGGCGAGGAGGTGGGCCTCGGCGAGGTCGGCGACGTGGATGTAGTCGCGGATGCAGGTGCCGTCGGGGGTCGGGTAGTCGTCGCCGTAGACGGAGATGGCGTCGCGGCGGCCCTGGGCGACCTGGAGGACGAGCGGGATGAGGTGCGACTCGGGGTCGTGGCGCTCGCCGCAGGTGCCGTAGGCGCCCGCGACGTTGAAGTAGCGCAGGGAGACGGCGGCCAGACCGTGCGCGGCGGCCTCGCCGGTGATCATGTGGTCGACGGCGAGCTTGGAGGCGCCGTAGGGGGAGGTCGGCGCGGTCGGGTCGGTCTCGGTGATGGGGGTGCTGACCGGCTCGCCGTAGGTCGCGGCGGTGGAGGAGAAGACGAGCTTGCGGACGCCCGCCGAGCGCATCGCGCCGAGCAGCGCCATGGTCCCGCCGACGTTGTTGTCCCAGTACTTCTCGGGCTGCACGACGGACTCGCCGACCTGGGAGAACGCGGCGAAGTGCAGCACCGCGTCGTAGGAGGGGTCGAGCCACTTGGCGGCGTCGCGGATGTCGCCCTCGACGAAGTCCGCCCCGGCGGGGACGCCCTCGCGGAAGCCGGTGGAGAGGTTGTCGAGGACGGTGACGGTGTGGCCCGCCTCGATCAGGTGCTGAGCGACGACGCTTCCGACGTAGCCGGCACCGCCGGTCACCATGTACTTAAGAGAAACGGCCTTACCCATTACTTGCTCGCTACCTCTCGCAGTCGCGCGGCCGCGGCCTCCGGCGGCACATCGTTGATGAACACACTCATGCCGGATTCGGAACCCGCGAGGAATTTCAGCTTGCCGGAAGTGCGGCGGATGGTGAAAAGCTCGAGGTGGAGCGCGAAGTCGTCGCGCGTCACCCCGTCGAACGCGTCGAGCGTGCCGAACGGCGCCTGGTGCCAGGCGGCGATGTACGGCGTCGCCGGCTGGTCCTCACCGAAGATCCGGTCGAAGCGCCTCAAGAGTTCCAGATAGACCTGAGGGAACTCTGTGCGTGCGGCGTCGTCGAGCGCGAGCAGGTCGGGGACCTGCCGCTTGGGGTAGAGGTGCACCTCGTAGGGCCAGTGCGCCGCGTAGGGGACGAAGGCCACCCAGTGCTCGCCCTCCAGGACGACGCGGCTGCCCTCGGCGAGCTCCTTGTCGACGACGTCGGCGAACAGGTTGCGGCCACCGGTCTGCTCCTTGTGCTCGGCGAGCGAGCGCAGCATGAGCGCGGTGCGCGGGGTGGTGAAGGGGTAGGCGTAGATCTGGCCGTGCGGGTGGCCGAGGGTCACGCCGATCTCCGCGCCGCGGTTCTCGAAGCAGAAGACCTGCTCGACGGAGTCGAGGTGGGAGAGCTCGGCGGTGCGGTCGGTCCAGGCCTCCAGGACGAGTCCGGCCTGTTCCTCGGTGAGGTCGGCGAAGGACTGGTCGTGGTCGGAGGTGAAGCAGACGACCTCGCAGCGGCCGGAGTCACCGGCGAGCGAGGGGAAGCGGTTCTCGAAGACCACGACGTCGTACGAGGAGTCGGGGATCTCGGAGAGCCGGTCGCCCTCGGACGGGCACAGGGGGCACTCGTCGGCCGGCGGGTGGTAGGTCCGGCCCTGGCGGTGCGAGGCGATGGCCACGCTGTCGCCGAGCAGCGGGTCGCGGCGGATCTCCGAGGTGGTCACGGTGCGGTCGAGCGGGCGCCGGTCGGCGGCGTCCCGGACGACGTCGTCCCGCACGTCGTAGTAGATGAGCTCGCGCCCGTCGGCCAGCCGGGTCGACGTCTTCTTCACGACCGATGCTCCCTCATCCCGCACGCTACTGAACCAGTAACCAACATAACCAAACACAACAAAGCACAAGTCAACACGCCAGTCAAGAGAGCGGACGCACCCCACCATCGATCACAATCAAACAAAGAACATCACGGAAACTGTTCACTTATTGAAGAGTGAGGCGTAGGTTCCGGTCTGGTTCAGTTCACGCAACGAAGCGAGCTTCTCCATGCAGTCCCCCACAATCACGCTGGCGGCAGGGCTACGGCTGCCCACCAACGGCCTCGACTACGCGATCCTCGCGATCTACTTCGTCGTGGTCCTCGGCATCGGCTTCGCGGCCCGCCGCTCGGTCAAGACCAGCCTCGACTTCTTCCTGTCCGGCCGCTCCCTGCCCGCATGGGTGACGGGTCTCGCCTTCGTCGCGGCGAACCTGGGCGCGACCGAGATCCTCGGCATGGCCGCCAACGGCGCGCAGTACGGCGTCTACACCGTCCACTGGTACTGGATCGGTGCCATCCCCGCCATGGTCTTCCTCGGCCTGGTGATGATGCCGTTCTACTACTCGTCCAAGGTGCGCTCGGTCCCCGAGTTCCTGCTGCACCGGTTCGGGCCGTCCTCGCACCTGCTGTCCTCGATCATCTTCGCCGTCTCGTCGGTGCTGATCGCGGGCGTCAACCTGTACGCGATGGCCCTCGTGCTCCAGGCCCTGCTCGGCTGGCCGCAGTGGCTGGCGATCGTCATCGCCGGCCTGTTCGTCCTCGCGTACATCACGATCGGCGGCCTGTCCTCGGCGATCTACAACGAGGTCCTGCAGTTCTTCGTGATCCTCGCCGCGCTCATCCCGCTCACCATCGTGGGCCTCAAGCGCGTCGGCGGCTGGGACGGCATCTCGGACTCGCTGTCGCACTCGCACGGCGACTCGTTCATGACCGCGTGGCAGGGCACCGGCATCGGCTCGTCCAACCCGCTCGGGGCGAACTGGCTGACGATCGTGCTGGGCCTCGGCTTCGTGATGAGCTTCGGCTACTGGACGACGAACTTCGCCGAGGTGCAGCGCGCCCTGTCCGCGAAGAACCTCTCCGCCGCCAAGCGCACCCCGCTGATCGCCGCGTTCCCGAAGATCCTCATCCCGATGGTCGTCGTGATCCCGGGCCTGATCGCCCTCGTCATGGAGCCCTCGCTCGGCAAGGGCGGCGCGGACGGCCTCCAGTACAACGACGCGATCCCGGTCCTCATGCGCGACCTGCTGCCCAACGGTGTCCTCGGCATCGCGGTGACCGGTCTGCTCGCAGCCTTCATGGCGGGCATGGCGGCCAACATCTCGTCGTTCAACACGGTGTTCACCAACGACATCTGGGGCGCGTACCTCAAGAAGAACCAGAGCGACGCGTACTACCTGAAGACCGGCCGGGTCGTCACCGCCGTCGGCGTGGTCATCGGCATGGGCACGGCGTTCATCGCGGGCAGCTTCAGCAACATCATGAACTACCTGCAGACGCTGTTCTCCTTCTTCAACGTCCCGCTGTTCGTCGTGTTCATCATCGGCATGTTCTGGAAGCGCACCACGCCCGCGGCCGGCTTCTGGGGCCTGCTGTCGGGCACCGTCGCCGCGATGGTGAACTACTTCTGGTTCTACAAGCAGGGCGTCATCGACATCCCCTCCGACCAGGGCGCCAACTTCGTCTCGTCCATCGTCGCCTTCGTGGTCGGCGCGGTCGTGATGTTCGTGGTCACCATGGTCACCAAGTCCAAGCCCGCCGAGGAACTGGCCGGACTCGTCTACGGCACCAAGTCGCCGGGCATGGACGAGCCGCCGGCCGAGGGTGACGACGCGTGGTACCGCAAGCCGGCCCTCCTGGGCTGGGGCGCGATCGTGCTCGCCGTCATCTGCTACATCCCGTTCTCCTTCTGAGGCACGAGGTACACGACATGAGTGAGAACCAGAAGCAGCACGTGGACGAGGTGACGGACCTCGAGGCGAAGTCCGCGACGGCGGCCCGCCTGTTCGACGTGCGCCGCATCATCGGCGGACTGTTCGTGGTGTACGGGATCATCGTCACCATCGCGGGCATCACGGCGTCGGACGCCGACCTGAAGAAGGCCCAGGACATCAACATCAACCTGTGGACCGGCCTCGGCATGCTGGTCCTCGGCCTCTTCTTCCTCGTCTGGCTGAAGCTGCGCCCCACCGAGGCGCCCACCCCGCCGGCCGCGGACGAGACGGACAGTCCGTCCGCCTAGGAGAGACACGGGGAACGACGAAGCCCCGTCCCGCGAGAGCGGGACGGGGCTTCGTGACGAGAGCGCCGGGCAGGCCTTGCACCTGCATCTCCTCACAGGAAGTGAGGCGTCTTTCCTTGGACCACCAACGCACGGCCGGTTCTCACGAGTTGCGGTGACCGGCGCAAGATCGACTATAGCCCAGGTCCGCGGTCCGGGGAAACCTCGGCGGGCGCCGGACCCGGGGGCACCGGGTGGTCGGCCGCCGGCCCCGCCCGGTCCAGCAGCCCCGTACGGGCCGCGAGCGCCGCCGCCTCGAGCCGCGAACCGACCCCCAGCTTCATCAGCACCCGCTGCACATGGGTGCGCGCGGTGCTCGGCGCGATGCCCATGCCGGCCGCGATCAGCCGCGTGTCCTCACCGTCGGCGACCCGCACCAGGACCTCGACCTCCCGCGGCGTGAGCATCTCGAGCAGCCGCTGCCCCTCGTCGTCGGGCTGCGCCGCCGGGTTGAGCAGCTCGCCGAACGCGCCCTGCAACAGCGCCGGGGCCACCGCCGCCTCCCCGGCCCGCGCCTTCATCAGGGCCCGCTCGACGCCCTCGATCCGCTCGTCGTGCCGGACGTAACCGGCGGCCCCCGCCGCGAACGCCGCCGCGATCCCGCGCGGCGACGGCACCGGACCGAGCACCACCGTGGCCACCTGCGGGCGCTCCCGCTTGATCCGCACGATCGGGTCGAAGGTGCCGGGCTCCGCGGGGGCCGCCGTGCCGAACAGACAGACCTCCGGGGCCCGGGAGATGACCAGCTCGGCGGCGCCCGCGGCCGGCGCCGCCGCGGCCAGCACCCGGTGCCCCCGCAGCTTCAGGGCCGAGGCCAGCGCCTCGGCGAGCAGACGGTGGTCGTCGACCACCATGAGCCGCACACCCATCGAGCCAACCCCCCAGTTCGCCCCGCGCACCGCGTCGGTCGCACGGGCCCCCCACGGACGGGCGGAGCCCCCCGACTCCCCGTCCCTCTTCATCTCCCGGAAGCTACACGCTTGTTCGACGTCGCGCGCCCCCTACCGGTGAGAAGCGGCCCGGAATGCTGAAATCCCGCGCTTTCCGGGACGATGCGCGCACGGCGCCGCACAGCGCGACGGCCCCGCTCCCTGACGGGGAGCGGGGCCGCTGGGCTGTGCGGGAGGGTCAGCCGTTGGCGACGAAGCCGACGGCCGTGTACTGCTTCTCGTCGGCCGAGTAGGGCTTGCTGATCAGGCCCTTGCCGAAGTACAACCGCCCGTTGGAGTAGAGCAGTTCGCTGCTGGAGCTGCCCGGGACCATGCTGCTGACCGCGTTCTGGACCGGCTGCGTGGCCGGGGTCTCCAGGAGCGTCGTCTGCTTCATGTCCTTGGGCGCGATCGTGACGATCTGGCTGCCCTTGTCGTACGGGCCGCGCTTGAACGCCAGGATGTTGCCGCCGTCCATGCGGAACGGGAAGATCTCGTACTCGCCGCCGTCGGCCCGGTCGGACGTCGTCTTGCCGGTCTTCAGGTCGTACGACACGATCTCGTTGGTCTGGCCGATGTCGCCGCCCGCGTCGTGCTGGCGGGTGGACAGGTAGACGCGGCCGTTGCCGACGACGATCTTCTTGCAGCCGTCGATCTTGCCGACCTCGCAGTCGAAGTCGTACTTCTCGTCGTCGATCGCGATCTTCGTGAGCAGCTTGCCGTTCTCGTCCATCGAGAAGATGTCGGAGACGGTGCCCGCGGAGTTGTCGCCCGCGCCGACGCCGATCACGACCGGGTCGGTGGAGAGGATCTTCGCGTTGTCGACGCCCGTCGCGAGCTTGTACGACCACTTCGGCTGACCGGACTTCGGGTCCAGGAGCTGGACCTCGTACTTGCCCGTGTCGTAGTCGCCGCACCGGCGGACCGCGACCAGCTGGGCGCCGCCCGCGTAGCCGATGTCCTCACAGCTGCCCTGCTGCGGCTTCCACAGCGTCTTGCCGGTCTTGACGTCGAACGCGGCGCCGCCGCGCAGACCGGCGCCGGCCGCCAGCGTGTCACCGGCGAAGTTCAGCTCCTCGAACGGGATGGCCTCCTCGCCCGAACCGATGCTGCTCGTCCAGACCTTCTCGCCGGTGTTCACGTTGAACAGCGTCACCTGGGAGCAGGTCTTGTGCAGGCCCTTCTTGTCCCGCTTGCCGTCCTCGGCGACCACCGCGGCCATCGCGTCCTTGGTCACGGTCGGCGTGAAGCCGCAGGTCTGCCCGGACAGCGGCAGCGTCCACTGCTTGCCGCCGGTCGCCGGGTCGTATCCGACGATCTCGTTGACGCCCGCCTTGGCGTACACCTTGTCGGTGAGCCAGGAGCCGCTGACGCTGTCGACGTTGTCCTTGGCGACCGCCGGGGCGGGCAGCTGGAACGCGAGCTTCGCGGACGTGTTGGACGGGACCTTCTCCTCGCCCGCACCGCCGAGGCCGGAGCCGCCGGCCCCGCCCTTGCCGTTCGCACCCTTGCCGCCGTCGCCGCCGGTCGCGGTCGGGCCGCCCTTGTCGTCGTCGCCGGAGCTCGCGTAGAAGATGCCTCCGCCGACGATCAGGGCGATCACCACGACGGCCGCGGTGATGATCCACACGATCGGGGATCCCTTGCCGCCGCCCGGACCGGACCCGCCGGTGGCGGGCTGCATCGGCGTGGTCGCGGGCTGCGGGTAGCCGTACTGCTGCTGGCCGTACGGCTGGGTGGGCGGCTGCGGGGGCTGCTGGCCGTACTGCTGCTGGCCGTAGGCCGGGGTCGGCGGCTGCGGGGGCTGCTGCCCCGGGTAGCCGTAGCCCGGGCCGCCCTGCTGCGGCGGGGCGGCCGGCGGGGGCGGGGTCTGCGGGGCGCCCTGCGGCGCCTGCGGGTACCCGTAGCCGGG
>NZ_WWIA01000302.1 GCF_009870065.1 Streptomyces sp. SID5785
TCAGTCCTTGATCTCGCAGATGGGGGCGCCGGAGGTGAGGGAGGCGCCGATCTGCGCGGTCAGGCCCTTGACGGTCCCGGACTTGTGCGCGTTGAGGGGCTGTTCCATCTTCATGGCCTCCAGGACGACGACGAGGTCGCCCTCCTTGACCTCCTGCCCCTCCTCGACCGCGACCTTCACGATCGTGCCCTGCATCGGCGAGGCCAGCGTGTCACCCGAGGCCGCCGGACCCGACTTCTTCGCCGCACGCCGCTTCGGCTTCGCCCCCGCCGTCAGCCCGGTCCGCGCCAGCGACATGCCCATCCCGGCCGGCAGCGACACCTCCAGACGCTTGCCCCCGACCTCGACGACGACCGTCTCCCGGCCCGTCTCGTCCTCCTCGCCCGCCTCCGCAGGCGCGGCGAACGCCGGAATGTCATTGACGAACTCGGTCTCGATCCACCGCGTGAAGATCGTGAACGGCTCCTGCGAACCCGTCAGCTCCGGAGCGAACGCGGGATCCGTGACCACCTTGCGGTGGAAGGGAATCGCGGTCGCCATCCCCTCCACCGTGAACTCCGCCAACGCCCGCGCCGACCGCTCGAGCGCCTCCTGACGCGTACGCCCCGTCACGATCAGCTTCGCCAGCAGCGAGTCCCACGCCGGACCGATCACCGACCCCGACTCCACACCCGCATCCAGCCGCACACCCGGACCGGCCGGCGCATCGAAACGCGTCACCGTGCCCGGCGCCGGCAGGAACCCACGCCCCGGATCCTCACCATTGATCCGGAACTCGAAGGAATGACCCCGCAGTTCAGGATCCCCGTAACCGAGCTCCTCACCGTCCGCGATCCGGAACATCTCCCGCACCAGATCGACACCCGCGACCTCCTCCGTCACCGGATGCTCCACCTGAAGCCGCGTGTTCACCTCCAGGAACGAGATCGTGCCGTCCGCACCCACCAGGAACTCGACCGTGCCGGCCCCCACATAACCGGCCTCCTTCAAGATCGCCTTCGACGACGCGTACAACTCGTCCAGCTGCGCCTGCGACAGGAACGGCGCAGGCGCCTCCTCCACCAGCTTCTGATGCCGGCGCTGCAACGAGCAGTCACGCGTCGAGACGACCACCACATTGCCGTGCGAGTCCGCCAGACACTGCGTCTCCACATGCCGCGGCTTGTCGAGATAACGCTCCACGAAACACTCACCGCGCCCGAACGCGGCAACCGCCTCACGCACCGCCGACTCGTACAGCTCCGGCACCTCCTCCAGCGTCCGGGCCACCTTCAACCCACGCCCGCCACCACCGAACGCCGCCTTGATCGCGATCGGCAGCCCGTGCTCCCGCGCGAACGCCACCACCTCGTCCGCACCCGACACCGGATCCGGCGTCCCCGCCACCAGCGGAGCACCCGCCCGCTGCGCGATGTGCCGCGCCGCGACCTTGTCCCCCAGATCCCGGATCGCCTGCGGCGGCGGACCGATCCAGATCAACCCCGCATCCAGCACCGCCTGCGCGAACTCCGCGTTCTCCGACAAGAACCCGTACCCCGGATGCACCGCATCCGCCCCTGAGTCCGCAGCCGCCCGCAACACCTTCGCGATGTCCAGATAACTCGTCGCCGGACTGTCACCACCCAACGCGAAAGCCTCATCGGCCGCGCGGACGTGCAGAGCGTCCCGATCCGGATCGGCGTAAACAGCAACGCTCGCGATCCCGGCGTCCCGGCACGCCCGGGCCACGCGGACAGCGATTTCGCCACGATTGGCGATGAGCACCTTGCGCACGATGGCTCCCTCCTTGAAACAAGCCGAGTTTAGGGACTGCCGACACGGGCTTACGACCCGTCCCCAATGGTGAGCTTGCCCACACGGAGCGTGACTCGAGGCTCGCTCGGTCCCCGAAAATCCTTGTCGTGCCTGGCTGTGCAGGATCCCTCGGCCCAACCCTAGCGCCGGGCCGCGGTCGAGGTCTCTGTGAGACCGCTCCCCGGCCCGTCGGCATTCTTTGTGGAGTCCCTACGAATGGCCCAACGATTCTTTGCCTGCGGCAGAACCCTTGTCCCGGGGTTTACCCGTTAGTAGCGTTCGCGCTGTATCGAACGTACTTCGGGTAACAGTCGGCGGAAGTGGGTGGGACCGGTGGCGCGCAGGCCGGTGGCGTGGGTGGCTGCGATCGTGCTGATCGCTGAGGGGCTCGGGATCGTGTTCCTGAACTGGTTCCTGGGCCTGGTGGTCGACCGCCAGGACATGTCGCTCGCGGGGCTCGACCCGCGCGCCATGTCCGTCGGCGCCTGGGTCGCGGGCGGGCTGTTCGGTCTGTACCTGGCGGTGTGCGCGGTCGTCCTCGCGCGCTCCGCCGTACGGGACCGGGCGCCCGGCGGCTTCGGCCGGATCCTGCTGATCAGCGCGGCCGTGGTGCACGGTCTCCTCGGCGCGTTCGCCATCGGCCTGGTGGGCTGGCTCGCCTTCGTCTTCATGATGGTCGTGCTCGCCCTGATCGTGCTGACGCTCGTGGCGTACGACCGCCACGAGAACGGGCCGGCGGACGGCCCCGCCGCGCCCCCGGCTCCGCCGGCTACTTCACCGGAGCCCACAACTCCGTGATGCCCACGCCCAGTTGAGACAGCAGTCGGCGGAGCAGCGGCAGCGAGAGACCGATCACGTTGCCGTGGTCGCCGTCGATGCCGTCGATGAACGGCGCCGAGAACCCGTCCAGGGTGAACGCGCCCGCGACATGCAGCGGTTCGCCCGTCGCGACGTACGCGGCGACCTCCGCGTCGCTCGGCTCGCCGAAGCGCACGACGGTGGAGGCGGTGCCCGAGGCGTACCGGCCCGAGGCCGTGTCGTACACGCAGTGGCCCGTCTGGAGGGTGCCGGCGCGGCCGCGCATCGCCTTCCAGCGGGCCGTGGCCTCCTCGGCGTCGGCGGGCTTGCCGAGGGCCTCACCGTCGAGGTCGAGGACCGAGTCGCAGCCGATGACGACGGCCCCCTGCGCCTCCGGCCGGGCGGCGACCACCGAGGCCTTGGCCTCGGCGAGCGCGAGGGCCAGCTCGGCGGGGGTCGGTGCGGTCACGGCGTCCTCGTCGACCCCGCTGACGATCACCTCCGGTGCGAAGCCGGACTGACGCAGCAGGCCCAGACGGGCGGGGGACTGGGAGGCGAGGATGAGGCGGCGCTGAGCGGTCATGCCGGTCAGGTTAGTGCGGCACGGGGCACCGCCGCGCGGCGCTCGGGATCACAGGGCGCCGAGCACGATCATCACCATCACCACGAACATGGCGAGGGCGAGCACGAGCCCGGCGCGGCGCAGCATCTCCTGCGTCTCGCGGAGCTCCTTCGTCGGCTCGTCCTCGGGGTCTGACCACAGCACAGACCGATAGTGCGCGGCGCACGGGCGGGGCGCCTGAGTACGCGTACTCAGGCGCCCCGGTGCGGAAGGACTAATTCAGCGGGCCCGCGGGCTCACGCCGGCCAGTAGGTGCGCGCCCAGCTCACCGGTCCGGGGGACGGCAGCCGGTGCCGCGCGATCCGGGCCGGGTGCGCCCACGCGTCCGGTTCCGCTGCGGCGGCCGGGGCCTCGGTGGCCGCGGTGGTGCGGGCCTGGACGACGGCGAGGGCGGCGGCGAGTTCCTCGGGGGTCGGGTTGCCCCGGACGACCTTGATCACCACGATCGGGCTCCTAACGGCTGAGGCTTGTCTGCAGGCACGTTCATGTCCGCAGACGTGTCTACAGGGGGATGTTGCCGTGCTTCTTCGGCGGCAGGCTCTCCCGCTTGGTCCGCAACTGCCGCAGCCCCTTCACCACGTGCGCCCGCGTCTGCGACGGCATGATCACCGCGTCCACGTACCCGCGCTCCGCGGCCGTGTACGGATTCAGGAGCGTGTCCTCGTACTCCCGCACCAGCCGCTCCCGCGTCCCCTCCACGTCATCGGCGCCCGCCAGCGTCTTGCGGTGCACGATGTTCACCGCACCCTGCGCCCCCATCACCGCGATCTGCGCCGTCGGCCACGCCAGATTCAGATCCGCCCCCAGATGCTTCGACCCCATCACGTCGTACGCACCACCGAACGCCTTCCGCGTGATCACCGTGATCAACGGAACCGTCGCCTCCGCATACGCGTAGATCAGCTTCGCACCCCGCCGGATGATCCCCGTGTGCTCCTGCTCCACCCCCGGCAAGAACCCCGGCACATCCACGAACGTCAGCACCGGCACATTGAACGCATCACACGTCCGCACGAAACGCGCCGCCTTCTCCGACGCATCGATGTCCAGACACCCCGCGAACTGCATCGGCTGATTCGCCACCACCCCCACCGGACGCCCCTCCACCCGCCCGAACCCCGTCACAATGTTCGGCGCGAACAACGCCTGCGTCTCGAAGAACTCCGCATCATCCACCACATGCTCGATCACCGCATGCATGTCGTACGGCTGATTCGCACTGTCCGGAATCAGCACATCCAGCTCACGGTCCTCCTCACCCAGCGCGAGATCAGCCTCCTCCGCAAACGCCGGCGGCTCACTCAGATTGTTCGACGGCAGATACGACAACAACTGCTTCACATACTCGATCGCGTCCTTCTCGTCCCCCGCCAGATGATGCGCCACCCCCGACCGCGCATTGTGCGCCCGCGCACCCCCCAACTCCTCAAAACCCACATCCTCACCCGTCACCGTCTTGATGACATCCGGACCCGTGATGAACATGTGCGACGTCTGATCCACCATCACCGTGAAATCCGTGATCGCCGGCGAATACACCGCACCCCCCGCACACGGCCCCACCACCAGACTGATCTGCGGAATCACCCCCGACGCATGCGTGTTCCGCCGGAAGATCTCCCCATACATCCCGAGCGCCATCACGCCCTCCTGGATCCGCGCACCACCCGAGTCGTTGATCCCCACGACCGGACAACCCGTCTTCAACGCGAAATCCATCACCTTCATGATCTTCTGCCCGAAGACCTCACCCAACGCCCCGCCGAACACCGTGAAATCCTGCGAGAACACCGCCACCGGACGACCGTCCACCGTCCCGTAACCGGTCACCACACCATCCCCGTACGGCCTGTTCGCCTCCAGACCGAAATCCGTCGACCGATGCCGCGCGAACTCGTCCAACTCCACGAACGAATCCTCGTCCAACAACAACGCGATCCGCTCACGCGCCGTCAGCTTCCCCTTCGCATGCTGCTTCTCCACCGCACGCGCCGACCCCGCATGCGTCGCCTCACCGATCCGCCGCCGCAGATCCGCCAGCTTCCCCGCGGTCGTGTGAATGTCGATCTCGGTCTTCTCGGACGGTTCCAGCTGTTCCAGTTCGGACATCGGGACGCGGCTCCCTGCCTGATTCGACGCTGCTGAGGGGACGAGGCTACTGACTCGTAGAGTAGTGGGGCGCCTACGGTTCGGCAGTGCGTCCTTGGCCACACCTAGGGTGGGGCGCATGACGCCCCCAGACCCCTCCGCCGCACCCTCCAGCCCCTGGTCCGACCTGGACCGGCCGCCGCTGTCCGAGAGCGGGCTGCGCCGCTCGCTGGTCCGCGGCGACGGCCTGTGGTCCGCGCTCGACGTCCTGCCCCGCACCGGCTCCACGAACACCGACCTCGTGGCGCGGGCGAGCGCCGGAACCGTCGAGGAGGGTGCCGTGCTCGTCGCCGAGGAGCAGAGCTCCGGGCGCGGCCGGCTCGACCGGCGCTGGTCCGCGCCGCCCCGCTCGGGCCTGTTCTTCTCCGTCCTGGTCAAGCCCGCGGAGCACGAGGTGCCGGTGTCGCGCTGGGGCTGGCTGCCGCTGCTCACCGGGGTCGCCGTCGCGACCGGGCTGTCCGCGGCGGCCGGTGTCGACACGGCGCTGAAGTGGCCCAACGACCTGCTCGTCACCGTCGCCGGCGAGGAGCGCAAGGCCGGCGGCATCCTCGCGGAGTCCTCCGGCGCGGGCGGCATCGTGATCGGGGTCGGGCTCAACGTGTCGCTGCGCGCGGACGAACTGCCCGTGCCCGGCGCCGGATCGCTGGCGCTGGCCGGGGCGCAGGTCGTCGACCGGGAGCCGCTGCTGCGCGCCGTGCTGCGGTCCTTCGAGCGGTGGTACGGGCAGTGGTGCGCGGCGCAGGGAGACCCCGGCCTCTCGGGGCTCCAGGAGACGTACGCGGCGGGGTGCTCGACGCTGGGCCGGCAGGTGCGGGCGATTCTGCCGGGGGAGCGGGAGCTGGTCGGCGAGGCGGTCGCCGTGGACGGCGACGGGCGCCTTGTCGTCCGGACCGCGGACGGCGACCGGGTGCCGGTCGGCGCGGGCGACATCGTGCACCTGCGTCCGGCCTAGGCCGGGTCCGCCCAGGGCCTGTTTCGCCCCCGTACTCGCCCGAGCGGATGACCTGGCACCTTCCCGTGCGGAACCCGCGCCGAACGGAGTGACGTGCGGCACAAGGGCTGCCGTATCGTTGAGCCCGGTCGATACCTGACCGCGGCAGATCGGAAGGGCAGCAGGCGTGACCGTCGACGACTCGGGCTCCGGCACGGGCTCCCCACCCGACCCCGAGAAGCCGGAGGGGGACGAGCAGGAGACCGCTGACCCCCTCGCGCTGCGGCTCGAAGGGCTGATCCTCGGTGCCGAGCGCCGCTACACCCCGTTCCAGGCGGCCCGCAGCGCCGGTGTCTCCATGGAGCTGGCGTCCCGATTCTGGCGGGCCATGGGCTTCGCCGACATCGGGCAGGCCAAGGCGCTGACCGAGGCGGACGTGCTCGCGCTGCGCCGCCTCGCCGGACTCGTCGAGGCGGGGCTGCTCAGTGAGGCCATGGCGGTCCAGGTGGCCCGGTCGACCGGGCAGACCACGGCGCGGCTCGCCGAGTGGCAGATCGACTCGTTCCTGGAGGGTCTGACCGAGCCGCCGGAGCCCGGGATGACCCGCACCGAGGTCACGTATCCGCTGATAGAGCTGCTGCTGCCCGAGCTGGAGGAGTTCCTCGTCTACGTGTGGCGGCGGCAGCTCGCCGCGGCCACCGGGCGCGTCGTGCAGGCGGCCGACGACGAGGAGATGGTCGACCGGCGGCTGGCCGTCGGGTTCGCGGACCTCGTCGGGTTCACCCGGCTGACCCGGCGGATGGAGGAGGAGGAGCTCGGCGAGCTCGTCGAGGCCTTCGAGACCACCGCCGCGGACCTCGTCGCGGCGAACGGCGGACGGCTGATCAAGACGCTCGGCGACGAGGTCCTGTACGCCGCCGACGACGCGGGCACGGCCGGGGAGATCGCACTGCGGCTCATCGAGACGATGAGCAACGACGAGACGATGCCCGAGCTGCGCGTCGGCATGGCCTTCGGGACGGTGACCACACGCATGGGCGACGTGTTCGGCACGACGGTCAACCTGGCGAGCCGGCTCACGTCGATAGCGCCCAAGGACGCGGTGCTCGTCGACGGGGCGTTCGCCGAGGAGCTGATCCGGGCCGGTGACACCCCGAGCTCGGAGGCGGAGGCCTCCGCGCAGGCGCTGAAGGCGGTGGAGGCGGGCGAGGAGCCGCCCTCGTACCGCTTCGCGCTGCGGCCCATGTGGCAGCGGCCGGTCCGTGGCCTCGGCGTCGTGGAACCCTGGACGCTGACCCGGCGCACCTGACATCTTGACGGTTAACTGACGTTAACCGGAAGGGCGAGTCATGGGCGCGGAGCAGCGGTTCGGGGAGTTCGTGGTCGTACGGCGCCACGGCGCGGAGGGCGGCGGGGCCGTCGCCGAGCTGGTGCTCGACCGGCCCAAGGCGATGAACGCGGTCTCGACCGCCATGGCCCGCTCCCTCGGCGCCGCCTGCGACGCGCTCGCCGCCGACCGGGATGTGCGGGTGACCGTCCTGACGTCGAGCCACGAGCGGGCGTTCTGCGTCGGCGCCGACCTCAAGGAGCGCAACTCCTTCTCGGACCTCGACCTCGTGCGTCAGCGCCCGGTGGCCCGCGCCGCGTACACGGGCGTGCTGGAGCTGCCGATGCCGACGATCGCCGCGGTGCACGGGTTCGCGCTGGGCGGCGGCTTCGAGCTGGCGCTGTCGTGCGACCTGATCGTGGCCGACGCGACCGCGGTGGTCGGCCTGCCCGAGGTGTCGGTGGGCGTCATCCCCGGCGGGGGCGGCACGCAGCTCCTGCCGCGCCGGATCGGGGCCGCGCGCGCCGCCGAGCTGATCTTCTCCGCGCGGCGCGTGGAGGCCGCCGAGGCGGGCGGTCTGGGCCTCGTGGACGAGGTCGTGGCCGCCGGGCAGGACCGGGCCGAGGCGCTGGCCCTCGCGGCCCGGATCGCGGCGAACTCCCCGGTCGGCCTGCGCGCCGCGAAGAAGGCCCTGCGCCTGGGCCACGGCCTGGACCTGCGGGCCGGTCTGGAGGTCGAGGACGCGGCCTGGCGCTCGGTGGCGTTCTCCGGCGACCGGGCCGAGGGCGTGGCCGCGTTCAACGAGAAGCGGAGCCCGCAGTGGCCCGGTGAGTGAGCGGTTGTGGCGGCGGAACCCCCAGGTCGGGCGTACTGAAGTCACCGAAATGCCGGAAACGTTCCTAGCCTGGGGGGATGGGAGAGGACGTCCGGCTGCGCGCCGTGGTCATGCTCGCGCAGGGGATGGCCGCTGCGCAGGCTCCGCGTGACTCCTGGCGGGCCGCCGCGCTCGGCGCCTGCCGCGCGCTGTCCGGCAGCTTCGCCGCGCTCTCCGTGTGGGAGCGCGGCCACGGGCGGCTGCGCGTGCTGGCCAACGTGGGGCAGCTGGCGGCCGACGAGGAGGAGTTCCCCGAGGGCGAGACCTACCCCGTGCACCAGTTCCCCGAGATCACCGAGTTCCTGCACGAGCGGTGGGCCGGGGGCGGCGGGCCGAACGCCTGGGTGGAGACGGCCGCGGGGCCCGTCGAGCGCGGCGGCTACTGCCATCAGAGGGTCGCCGCACTGCGCCGGAGGGGCCGCGGCTGCTGTGTCGTCGCGCCGATCGTGCTGCACGGCCGTGCCTGGGGCGAGCTGTACGTCGCGCGGCCGGCCGGGGCGCCCGTGTTCGGGCGGGAGGACGCCGACTTCGCGACGGTGCTCGCCTCCGTCGTCGCGGCCGGCATCGCGCAGACCGAGCGGCTGGAGGAGGCGCGCCGGCTGGCGTTCACCGACGCGCTCACCGGCCTCGCCAACCGCAGGGCCGTCGACATCAGGCTCGACGAGGCGGTGGAGCGGCACCGCGCGGACGGCGCCGTGGTCAGCCTCGTCGTCTGCGACCTGAACGGGCTCAAGCGCGTCAACGACACGCTCGGCCACGCCACCGGCGACCGTCTGCTCGAACGGTTCGGCTCGGTCCTCTCACTGTGCGGCGCGATGCTGCCCGGGACGCTCGCCGCGCGGCTCGGCGGCGACGAGTTCTGCCTGCTGGCGCTGGGGCCGGACGCCGACGCCGTGGTGCGGGTCGGCGGCGAGGTCTGCGCCCGCGCCGCCGAACTCGATCTGGGCGACGGCGTGGCCTGCGGCATCGCCTCGACCGGCGACCCGATCGGCGAGGTCACCAGCGCCCGGCGGCTGTTCCGGCTCGCGGACGCCGCCCAGTACCGGGCGAAGGCGCTGCGCTCGGCGGAGCCGGTCGTCGCGGGCCGGGACGGCGGTCCGGACGACCCCGTGGTGCGGCTCGCGGACGCCCCGCCGCCCGTCGCGGGCGAGGGGGAGCGCCGCCGCATCCGCGGCATGGACCCGGACCCGGATCCGGACGCGCAGGGCCTGGATCGCTAGGCGAGCCCGGTCGGCCCGTCCGAGCGCTGGCGGCGCACCGAGTACGTCACGAACCCCACCCCGATGCCCAGGAAGACGGCGCCGCCCAGGACGTAGGGGGTGGTGTCGATGCTGCCGGTGTCGGCGAGCCGCAGGTCGCGGTCGGTTCTGACATCGCTCACCGTGGAGGTGGTGCGGGCGTCGGCGTGCGGGGACGGATCGCCCGGCGTCGCTGTGGCATTGGGAACGAACCACAGGGCCCCGAGCAGGGTCCCTGCGGCTGTGGCGGTGAACAACGATCGGCGTGCGGCGGACACGGAAGCGATCCCCCTTGTGGCGCTGGCGAATTGGCCGTGTGCGCCGATGTTAGTGAATCCTGCGGGTCACAGGAAAGTCACGAGCGGAACGGGCCGTACGCTCCGCGGTATGAGCACTGATGAGACGTCACGTTTTGTTCGCCTGAAGGTGGAATTGGTCCTGGAGGTCGAGGACGCGGAGGCGCTGACCGGCGCCGCGCTGCAGCGGATCTCCGAGGACGAGGCCATGCCGCCGGAGGAGAGGTCGCACGCCGAGGGGGCCGTGCAGGAGGACGAGGCGGAGGCCGTCGCGTACCTCGTCGACCCGTTCGACCTGGTCGCGGAGGTGCCCGGGGCGGAGCTCGTGCAGGCCTCGTGGTCCAGCGAACAGGTGGATTACGATCCCGATTCGCCGGATTGGGACCTCGACGAGGATGATGAGGGTCAGGACGGCACGGACCACGTGTAGCGCCACCCGGATCACACCCCCGGGCGGTGACCGCTGCCCGGGGTTCCGTCGTCCCGGAGGGGGAGTCACGGAAGTGGGACGCGAGGTTCCGCGGGGTGCCGTCACGGTCGGTGCGCCGGTGGTCACGTGTCCGTACGCCGACGTGTCCTCGCCCACATCCGAGCGTTTTCGGGAACGGGACGAACCGGTCACCGCGTTGAGTACGGGTATGGGGAACACGTGTGTTCTCCCTGACCGCACTCGGGGCGGCCGAAGACTGGCCGGGACGTCGGGAAGTCGGGTAATTCGGCGACTATGGAGAAGCGTGTGATGACGGACGGTAAGCGGCGCAAGGGCCTGATGGCCGCGTCCGCTGTGCTCGGCGGCGTGCTGGTGCTCTCCGCGTGCAGCGGGAGCGACGCCGACTCGGGCGGCTCGGCGAGCGGTACGAAGGAGTCGCAGGCCTCGCAGGCGGACGAGGCGGCGGCGAAGAAGACCTCCGAGGCCGAGATCAGGATCGCCCCCAAGGACGGCTCCGACAACGCGAGCATCAACAACGCCGCGAAGGTCACCGTGAGCAAGGGCACGCTCACCGACGTCACCATGACGACCGCCGACGGCACCGCGGTCGCGGGACAGATATCGGCCGACAAGAAGAGCTGGAAGCCCACGAACCAGCTCGAGCGGTCGACCACGTACAAGATCGCCGCCGAGGCGAAGGACTCGGGCAACCGGGTCGCGCACGAGAACGCGTCGTTCACGACCGTCTCCCCGGCCAACAGCTTCATCGGCAACTTCACGCCGGAGGACGGCTCGACGGTCGGCGTCGGCATGCCGGTCTCGATCAACTTCGACAAGGCGATCACGAACAAGGCCGATGTGCAGTCCCACATCACGGTCTCGTCCAGCAGCGGCCAGGAGGTCGTCGGCCACTGGTTCAACGCCAACCGCATCGACTTCCGCCCCGAGGACTACTGGAAGGGCGGCTCCACCGTCACCCTGAAGCTGGACCTCGACGGGGTCGAGGGAGCGGACGGCGTGACCGGCGTCCAGCAGAAGACCGTCACCTTCAAGGTCGGGCGGAACCAGGTCTCGACCGTCGACGCCAAGACCAAGCAGATGACCGTCACCCGTGACGGCCAGGTCGTCAAGACCATCCCGATCTCCGCCGGTTCGCCCGACAACAAGACGTACGAGGGCCAGATGGTGATCTCCGAGAAGTTCAAGGAGACCCGGATGAACGGCGCGACGGTCGGCTTCACCGACGACGACGGCAAGGGCGAGTACGACATCAAGGACGTGCCGCACGCGATGCGTCTGTCGAACTCGGGCACCTTCATCCACGGCAACTACTGGGGCGCGAAGTCCATCTTCGGCTCGGTCAACACCAGCCACGGCTGTGTGGGCCTCGCCGACGCCAAGGGCGCGGGCGACTCCAGCACCCCCGGCGCCTGGTTCTACGACAACTCGATGGTCGGCGACGTCGTCATCGTGAAGAACACCGGCGACAAGACCGTCCAGCCGGACAACGGCCTGAACGGCTGGAACCTGAGCTGGGCGGACTGGAAGGCCGGCTCCGCCGCCTGATCCACCCCCGCACCACCGCGCACGGCCCCGGGCACGCACCGCGTCCCGGGGCCTTCGTGTGTCCTCCGTAAGGGGTCTCATCCCGTTCTCATCAACGCTTCAGTCAACCCTTACAGCCCGTCCATACCGTTTCGCCGTTCCCTGTCAGTGCCCCCGTCCCCCGTGGGCCCACATCCGGCGAGGCTTCGATGTTCTTCACCTATCTCCGGCGCGAGCTGCGCCGCCGCAGAAAAGCGGCGCTCGTCGTCGCCTCCGGGCTCGCGCTCGGGATCGCACTCGTCATCGTGGTCAACTCCGTGTCCTCGGGCATGAACAAGGCCCAGGACAAGGTCCTCCAGTCCCTGTACGGGCTCGGCACCGACATGACCGTCACCAAGGCCGCGAGCGCCCCCCAGAGCGGCGAGAGCGGCCGCCCGCGCTTCAAGTTCGACGCCAAGGACAGCGACTCGGACGAGGAGCAGAGCAGCGACCGGGTCATGGTGCAGGGCTTCCAGACGCTCGCCGCGTCGACCGCCGACAAGGTCGCAGGACAGGACGGCGTCGCCGACACCGTGGGCGGGCTCAGCCTCCAGGTCATGAAGGTCGACGGGCAGTTCACGCGCGGCCAGTTCAAGCAGGACGGATCCGGCGGTGGCGGCCGCACGGGCGGCCCCGGCGGCGGCAGCGGCCAGCCCCAGGGCCGGGTCGAGGGCGGCGGCGCCAGCTTCGCCGTCAACTCGTACTCGGTCTACGGCACGGACGTCACCAAGCAGGGGCTCGGCCCGCTGACCTCCTCGAAGATCACCAAGGGGCGTACCTTCAAGGCCTCCGAGACGGACGCGAAGGTCGTCGTCGCCGACGCCTCCTACGCCAAGGAGAAGAAGCTCGCCGTCGGCGACACCGTCACCGTCAAGGGCACCAAGTACAAGGTCATCGGCGTCA